>VBBE01000052.1 GCA_005884605.1 Candidatus Bathyarchaeota archaeon | reverse complement strand
ATCAATGTGTCCCCCGCTAACGCGGGAGCACCTTCAGGAGCCATCGCAGTATTCGGGCCAAGAAGATTGAATGAATAAGATGTTGTCAGAGCCGAGGCCCGAGTCAAGAAGACAGGAGCGACCACCAGCAGAAGTAGCAGAGTCATTGACGCAGTCTGATAAGTCGATCTTCTTCTCTTAGGATCAATCATTTTTCTTATACCACCTCCATTTCTTGGGGTTCTTTTCTCATCACGCCCCTCCTCGGCGCTCCGCCAGAAGAATCGTATAGGGCCCCGAAAGAAAGGGGCTAGCAACCGATATGATATGGCAGTCTTGTGGTCGCTCTCCGTCAGAATTTAATACTGCCGGTATTCCAGGAGTGAACTTAGAAGACACCGATATAAGACAGGCGTCAACCGGCGAAGGCAGTCACGGGACCCTTTTCGCGCCAGCACACTCGGCGGAGTGGACCCTTGTCAATACACACCAGGTCATCTCTTGTTTCGCAACCATCAATCTGGATCAGGGCAGTCCCGACATCCTTGACTGTTGAGCTGCCATCGGCGAGGGTGAGCCTTCGCCGGGTTTGAGGCTTGATGCCGAGCTTACGAACCACTTCCGAGGGAAGTGCCGTCGCGAGGCTCCCGGTGTCAACCACTACGTCTCCAATTTAATAGCTCAAAATGTCGATTTAAGGGGCGTAATTGAAGAGGCCCGAAACAAAGTATGCAAAGAGTGGAAATGTTCGCATCGCATACCAAGTTACGGGCGAGGGACCCATTGACTTGGTTTGGGCCCCGGGTACTGTTTCGCACCTTGACTTGGCCTGGGAAAGGCCCGAGACTGCCCTGAACATTGAACGTTTCAGCTCGTTCTGCCGGCTAATCCGGTTTGATAAGCGGGGAACAGGATTGTCAGACCGTCCTGCTGGAGCATCCACGTTGGAGGAGAGAATCGACGACATAAGAGCCGTCATGGACGATGCGCGTAGCAAGCAGGCTGCAATACTCGGATTCTCAGAGGGGGGGTCGATGGCTTGTCTATTTGCCGCTACCTACCCGCAACGAACGAGAGCCCTTATCCTGTGGGGCGTACAAGCTCGCTGGATTAGAACAGACGATTATCCTTGGGGAATAACCAAAGAAGAAAGCGACAAGCAAATCAACGAACTCGCTGAGAACGGTGTTACCATCGACTACCTAACTGGATGGGGCGCGGGCATCCCAAAGGACACTGATACCGCGACACTTGAATGGCTCTTTCGATATTTCCACGCGGGGGCTAGTCCTTCATCACTCGTCGCCCTCGAAGAGATGGGGGCCCAAATCGATATTCGCGGGATCCTACCAACGATAAGAGTGCCAACCTTGGTAATGAACAGAACCCGAGACCCAGTCGCGGATGTCGCTGCGGCCCGAGATCTGGCAACAAAGATTCCCGGTGCACGATTCGTTGAATTCCCAGGGGATACTCACTCGATGATCGGGATCGCAGAAAAGGTCGCTGCGGAAGTGGAGGAGTTTTTGACAGGTGTCAAGACGCAGGCTCCTCATGATCGCGTATTGGCCACGATTCTCTTCGTTGATATTGTGGATTCTACCGGGCGTCTATCGAAAATGGGCGACGTTCGGTGGCGAGAACTGTTGGAGAGACACAATGACTTGGTCCGCAAGGAGCTTCATGAGTTCCAAGGTAAGGAGGTCAAGACGACCGGAGACGGATTCTTGGCAACGTTTGACGGACCCACCCGTGCAATTCAATGCGCGCGTTCGATTCGCGATTCCGTCCGCGAGATTGGTATTGAAATCCGAGCAGGCATCCATACGGGTGAATGCGAATTGCTGGACGATGATGTCGGAGGCATAGCGGTTCATACCGCTTCGAGGGTGGCTTCGAGGGCCAAGGCGAACGAGGTCCTAGTCTCCAACACGGTGAAGGATCTCGTCGCGGGCGCAGGTCTAGGATTCGAAGATGCCGGGACGCACACACTCAAAGGGGTCGATGGAAAATGGCATCTCTTTAGGGTCCTGTAAAGAGCGATAAGTCCAGTCTGGCTCGCCACGCCTCCGACACCTCTCTCATTCTCTGGCCCAAATCTGATAAGCTGCGTGAAAAAAGGGAAGCGGTAAACTAACCCGTACGGGCCAAATCCCACCGGTCCGCATTCGTAAGAGTGCATGTACTCGCCCCCTGGGCCCCTCGCGTGAAGGCAGGAGATCAACGAGTTCAGAGTCCAGAGGGAGGTCTGAACTGGAGTTCAATGGAGAACAAGCTGCTAACTAATCCGAGCAGAGGTCAACCCAGTGGCGGGGGAGGAGTAAGAGCGTGCTTGCAAGCTGCACACTGTTAAACTGTCTATTGAATGGTGTGTCCCCTGACGGAAATGCTGGAGCGCAGTTTCGACTTCTTTCTGGAAACCTCTTCTCCAATCCCTATTCGATTGGTTCTCAGGAATATCTAGTTCCGGGCCGGGCCTATCAAGTATGGCGTTTATCTCTTTGATCTTCTTCAGGTTTCCCAATATCATTCGCCCGTCAGGCGACTGGGAGAACTTGTAATCGGCCTCCAGCTTCCTAAGCTTGTTCAGGAGTGCCACTGTAATCTCGCCTTCCGAGGACGAGGACGGTTGCTGCCCAGATCCCGAGTCACGGGATTGGGCTCCCTCTGGAACGGAGGCGGCTATCTTGTCGACATGTTGTGTTGGCAGAATAGGCTGCAGAGCCACGGTAAACGGGTCAGGTTTCATCCCCCTTGTGTACTTTCCTACGACTCCGAGAGACCGATTCAGCATCTTGGCTATTTCGCGATCGGAGTAACCAAACCGCTTGTTAGTCTGAATTATGTCGATCTCTTCAAGAGGCAGCTTTCTAGAGGAACTCCGCTTTTTACGGGATGGAACCGGGAAGTTTCTTTGACTTATCGAGCCGTTTCCAGCTGACAAGCGATCCACCGAATCGCCTTGAAAACTTGAGTATTTAGCATCGAGCTAAGTCGTGAGGAGGGACCGATCATGTTCAGTTGACCTTTCGACTTCTATACTGATTGCCTCGCAAACGAGTCGTCAGGATCTGATCCTCAACTAGATTTGAGTTTTCGTGTCTTAGTTCCAGCTAGGATTCTAGTCTAAGCCTTGTGGGTATCGGCGGCCGAAGATTTTTCTATTCATTCCGGCGTTCACGTGAACGTTCACGCTCGCAGGCCATTTTGGCGAATTTTTCGCAGATTCTGCGCATTCCGTGCGCTTTTGTCCTGAGTTCCGCCACGATGCAATAACTCGTACAGGTAAGAGAATTGGGGACACGCTCCTAGGAGACCCCCGACGCCCCTTGGCGTCTTACGAAAGAAAGCAGCGGGATGGCAACTCCGAAGACAAAGACCAGCTAACTCGCAATGATGCTGTGTCGAGCAGGCTACTAAGATAGATGAGAACCCTGGACAATATCAGAGGCAGAGCCAACAAGCACCTGCGAACTACAAACCAAGAATGGAATTCTCAGGATCCACCCACGAACCTCGTATCTATACGGTCGCACCGCCTTCAATGTCTCCGAGGTATTACCCTGGTTCATAGACAGTTTTGGACACTAGAGTTGCGGCCTCGGCTGAAAGTCTCTGCGAGAGACTTGGGATCTCAGATGGAAAGTAGCAGTCTGAAATCTTAGCCGAGGATATCTGTCATAGCTACGGCGCCAATGTCCCCGCAACAGTAATCGGGCCCGCTTGAGATTGGAGCGAGGCTCCACAGGTTTTCTATCAGCCGTGGAATCGAGTAGTGGCCATAGTTGAAGAGCGATAGATTATGCTGGCGGTCTCATCCTCTCTCATCTTCTGAATCTCCAGTGTTCTTCAGCAACCCTTTTTCCACGTCTTCCAATTTTCAATTGGCAACGAAGACTTGAAGCCCCCAACTGGGAGTTGGCGTGTCTTACAAATCATCGTTACGATTAATCTGGCGTTCTGGATAGGGGTAGCCATCCTAGTCTGGTTGGGTCTTAGTTTTGGGAATGGCTTTTCTTGGGCGATTGTTTTTCTTGTCCAGCTCTCCTTATAGGTAATTGAATTAGCCTATCTGAATTTCTACCATCTGCCCCAGAAAAAGAGTCCACACAACCGTGACGATTCCGAGGAATCGGGTTAGAACGTCCGGCAGTTTACCGGTATCAGTGTCCTGATAATTTAACAGCGAGCTTAGTTCGGTTTCGAAGAGTTAGGCTGATGTTTTGAGCCCTTTCCATCAACTTGTCAAGGATCAGATGACAATAGCGCCGGAATTATCTTGATCGAAGACCCCGTGCATTTTTAACCCTACCTAGAAGGTTGCCTTCATGAATGACATGAAGCTGAGCGACAGAAGTTCGGGCCTTCTTGAGAAACTCGTCGGTGAGGCTATGACCCTCGGCGAACTAGAGTATCGACACAGGCTTGCCAGGGGCACGATCGAGAGTATAGAGGCGATGGAGAGGCGTGAGTCCCTAGCGTTGAGACAGGGGCACCGTAACAAGCTACCGGCAAGTGACCTCGCAATCATTCGAATCGTCAACGGAGAATATAGAAAGCAACTGAAAAATAGGCTGAAAATCGAGAGAGACGACCTTGAGACGATTCAGACTATGATAGAGCTGGCTAGGGGTCGGCTCGCAAAGACACAGAATAGGCTCGGCATTTCATGAAGGAGAAAGAAGGCCGGAAACGGTCATGGCGAGACTGCTCAGCCTTGGAACTCGTCTTTGGAAAATGTGAAAAGCCTTTCGAGTTAGCAGTAGCCA
>VBBE01000050.1 GCA_005884605.1 Candidatus Bathyarchaeota archaeon | reverse complement strand
GACTCTGCAAGATAGACTAGTGCTGGCGGTATTAGCGCGACGATTCCCCCCAGGAGGAGGAAGCGGTCAATGCTGAACTTGCCAACCAGGCCAGCAATCGGAACGGTCGGCGTTGGTCCGAAGAGGGCGATCTCAACGAGTCCCCAGAAGAATATTCCAGCGAAGATTATTCCGCTGAAGACCCAAACTAGTTTGCGAGTGATCTTGCTGAAGATCCCTCCTACTCCGCCGCCTCCCGAATCGCCTTTGATTTTCTTCACTTTCTTGGAGGGGACTGCGGCGTCTGGAGCCTGTGGCGCCGGCGCCGCTGGTGGTTCGGTTGGTTGTGACATTTTTCTATTCTCCTAACCCTTCGGCTGCATAGTGTCCAGTATGAAGAGGAACATTACGCCGCATATCGGTATGAGTATGAAGGCGAGGAGATACATGAAGGAGAAGACGTCTATTCCCCCAAGGTTTCCTCCGATAGAGGCCATGATCGAGAGCATGACGACGAGCATTAGTGGAAAGGCGATGAGCATGAGAACGTATGTCTCAGCGATAATTCCCAGTGTGTCAAGGAATCCTTGGACGGAGAGAGCACGTTTCTGGAACAAGTGATCTGTTATGCCTTGGAAGAACTTCTTCATGTCCCCACCGGTCCTGATGACTCCTGCAAAGCCTCGCAGAAGGTCTTGGTAGTTTGCCGAGGGCGAGCGTTCTACTTCCGCGTTCATCGCATTGATGACATCGTAGCCGAGAAGGTCGATTCTTCCAATCACATTCGCAATCTCGTCAGAGAGCATGAACTTGGGATCTTTCTCAGCGGTGGATCTGAGTATCCGCTCGGGAGTTACTCCAGCGGATGCGAGAACGGTCATGTAGCTTGCCGTGAACGGGAGAAAGTTGTCCAACCGTTGTCTTCGGGACCCGACTTTCATGGATGGAAGTATGTAGAAGAATCCGAGAATCGCGGCGCCTGTCATGAAGGCGAAGAGGATAGAGAGTACGATGCTCAATAGGATGGAGGTTATTGAGAAAGTGAGACCGAAGGCGGTTCCGAGGCCCAAGTTAAGGATGGCGAACCATACGAAGAAGGATAATCCTCCTCCTACAAGGGCGAAGAAGACCATACTGCTCACGTAGGCTTTGTACCCGATCTTCATTCCGGCTAGGGAGAGAACCTGTTTGAGGCCGCTGAAAATCGGAAGGAGCCTGCCTATCCTTCTGCCAAGCAGGCCGTAGGTGAAGTAGGAGAATCCTTGCTTCTCGGGGGGAAGTTCGACTCCTCCCTTCTTGGCCCTTTCACCTTGTTCGAGGAAACGTCGCATTCTGGCTCGATAGTCGCCCATATGGAGTACAGCTTTCTCATAGACGAAGCTGCTGTAGAGCGCACCTGCGGGTGATAGGATGACAATTTCGATAATTAGCCAAGGCGGAGTATTTGCGATCAACGGGAAGAATATGTTAGAGATGATTGAGAGTGGAATGGATAATGGAATGCTGATCAACCACTTGTGCTTTTTCACAATGGCGATGTTGAAGTTGTACAGTATGGCAAAGAAGGACCCGGCGATCAACAAATAGGTGATTGGAACCAGCTGCTGAACGGCCCCGGTACTGGGATCCGTGTACCAGGTGCAGCCGCAAACCGCGCCCATTCCTCTGAAGAGAATTGTGAGGAACGAGAGTACTACGGTCGCTCCAACCCACGACTTGCTTGTTTCGAAGATATCTTTCTTTACCTTGTAGACGCCTAGAGAAATCAATCCCAGTAGTCCCAGGCCTACCGAGAGGATGTCGTTGGAGTTTGTCGACAGAATCTGGCCTAGCGGTCCCAGGTATGGAAGGATCGGGTCAATTAGGCTCATTTACGGAGTAGCTCCTGATGGTTGCACCATCTTCTCGCGCTTGACCCGATCCAAGAGTTGTTGCGGGTTGACGTAGTAAGTGCGAATGACTTCAACGACATCTTTGAAGTCGCGGATGTTGTTCCGGACCATCCATTCCAGTACGAGGCGTCTGTTGTTGAGTTCCTCCATTACTTCCTCATGCTTGTATCCGTGACGTTTCATTATGTTCTCAAGGACATAGCTTCGTCCATAGAACACGTAGGTGTCGGTCTTTGGATTCCATTTGAAAACATCGTTTGTCAACACGTCCTTCGTTGTGGGATCGAGCCCGACGACCTCTGCTATGTTGACCATGCGTCGGACGCTTTTGTCACCGACCTGGACTCTGGTCTGGACGCCGATGACATCGATAGTTGGGATTAGTGGTCGGGGTATGTTCATGGGTTCACTTTCGAGACGGTGGATTGCTGCTTCCGCGGAATCGGCGTGCAGCGTTGCGAGGCCTCCGTGACCGGTAGCGATTGCCTGCATCAGGGTGTATGCTTCATTGCCTCTGACTTCTCCGACGATGATGTACTCGGGGCGCTGCCTCATGGCATTCTTGAGCAAGTCGAAGAGTGTGATCTCGGAGACTTCCCCTGTTACTCCGAATCCCATTCTGACGACTGATGAAAGCCAGTTTTCGTGAGGGAGCTGGATTTCTGACGTGTCTTCGATGGAGACTATCTTGGCGTTGGGTTTGATGAACATTGCAAGGGTGTTGATACAAGTCGTCTTGCCTGAGGCGGTGCCGCCCACAACGATGACTGAGGCTTGTTTCTCGATGATGTACCAGTACCATGCCGCCATTTCAGCTGACATTGTGTTGTAGATTATCAGGTCTGAGCAGGTGAGAGGCCTCTCCCTGAACTTTCGTATCGTGAAGGTTGATCCACGTCTGGTGACCTCTTTCTCGTATGTCATCTGAACACGGCTCCCGTCGGGCAGTGTTGCATCGAGGACAGGCTGGGCGATGGATATGGCGCGGCCAGTCATGTAACTGAGTTTGAGAATGAACTTGTCAAGCTCTTCCGAGGTGTTGAAGATAACGTTGGTGGGTATCGATTCGTGTTTTCGATGCCATATGTAGATGGGTATTCCCATGCCGTTGCAGGAGATATCTTCGATCCAGGGATCCCGCATCAATGGATCTATTTTGTCGAAGTGAACAAAGTCCCGGATAACATAGTACATGATACGATCCAGGCCATCGGGTGTAATCTTGATCTTGTAGTTCTTGATGATCTTCTCGACAAGTTTCCTAATGTAGGCTCCAGCGTTCTCGTTGCCACCTAATCTCTTAATGTCAACATCTAGCTCTTCGATCAGGAGTTCTCCGATCTCTTTGAGGCTCTTCTTCTCATCATCGCTTAGCTGGACCTCCACTATCTGATACTTGATCGCGCCATCTTCTTTGACGATCCGGGCCTTCGCATAAGGCGCGTTTAGGTCGTATTGATCTAGAACCGGAGTGTCTGATGCTTTCTTCATCAGATCTATGGTCATCTTTTCGTATTCCATTAGCATGCCGACAATATTGTCTATCTTGTCGGTCTTTTCCGGCTTCACGGTTCTTGACATGATTATCAGATCACTCTGCCGAAGGTTTCGGCCATAACTCCTCTGTCTGTGATCGAGAAGGGCAAGAGCATCGGACGCAGCTGAGCTCTCCGCATCTTGTAAAACCGGAGCTTGCCTTCTAGGTGCTCAGATTCAAGCTCGAATTCGACAACAACATCGGACATGTGGGACAAAGTGGCGACGACGTGTGGATCGTGAATGTCTGATAGGATGGGCATGAAGACGAGACCGTTTCGCTGGTGAATCTGGCTCCCTAGAATCTCCAAGAGCTCACGGACCGATGCGGCATCATGATTGACCAGCAGGTCCGAGAGCGAATCTATCATTACTATGTCTCCTTCATCCAGTTGTGACAGTATCTCCCTCCGGAGCGTTACAAAGAGGTCGGAGCCGAGGCTTCTCGAACCGGGACTCATTGCCCCGGGCCCGAGTAAACCCGCGCCCATTGATTGTGGCCCGTGACCTCCTTGTTGGAGGGACTGCACTCTTGGACTGTATGCGTCAATAAAGGTCCACTGTCTCCCTTGTTCCATTTCGGTGGTATCCCATTCGTAGACCATCATTTCTTCCCTTATGTATGCAGGGTCTCTGACAATTGTGAAATAGAAAATTCTGTGACCCTCAGTGCCTAGTAAGTATGCGATTTGCTGGCAGAAGAGACGGACTGGACCCTCTTGGTTGCTGATTAGAAGAACGGTGCTGCCTGCTGGAATCCCGCCGCCTAGTTTTTCGTCTAGGCCCCCCATGCCTATCCGGATTCGGCGGATTCTTTCTTGTGGTTTGGCTCTAATCAACTTGTTTCGCCTTGAAGATTGCGCGCCTCAAACGCTTGGTGACCTCAGGCTCTGATTTGATCTCGATCCCGCCTTCGTTGATGATGAACGGATGTTGATATTGAGAGTGCGAGGTACCACGCATTTTGGGAATCTCGATTTTCCGAGAGCGCACTTTCATTGAAAACGAATCCTCTTCTAGAGAATTACCTTGGAGAGCATTCTGTTCGAGCGTCGTTTCACCGCTGACACTCTCTTCCAAGTTGTGATGAAGCCTGATCATTCCGTCGACCACGTATTCTTCGACAGACTTTCGTCCTTGATTGCTTGTCTCAGCTTGTCCGCTGACGAGCAGCGTGGTGCAGCCGAAGGATTTGAGAATCATAGTAAGTCGCTGTATGAGGCTTCTAAGATCCACCTGGGTTAGTTCCAGACTCATTGCGTCTAGTGAGTCGATTACAACTCTGCGAGCGTTTACAGTTTGTATGGCGTTCTGGATCTCGTAAAGCAGCGATTCCAGGGTGAAAGGTCGAGGTACGACAAACCGTTCGGCGCTGCTGAGCCCGAGTCTGCTGGAAATCGCGTCTAGGAGAACGATGTTGCCATTGTCCTCGTAGGTCTGGATGTTCCAGCCGAAGCTGTTGTACATGTTTTCACGGAGCTGCTGAGGCGTCTCCTCTAGCACAACATAGATCCCGTTCTCGTTGTACTTCGAGATTCCGTTGTAGAGAAACTGTGTTGAGAAGATCGTCTTGCCGGCACCAGCAGGTCCGGCTAGGAGATAGACTCTGTCACGGATGAGCCCGCCGCCAACGATCTGGTCGAAACCGGGAATTCCTGACGGTATTCTCTGGAGTTGTTGGAGTTGAGGGCGCGTCGGCTGCTGCTCTTGTGGTGGTGGAGTTGGAGCGTATCCTGAGTTGTCATACCCCTGGTTCTCATAAGAACCGGACTCATATCCAGTGTAGCCTTGTGAAGGGTCGTACTGAGAGGGGTCCTGATACGAGTAAGGGTCGTTGTTGGCTGGCTGTCCCTGATCATCATAACTCATTAGCCATCCCAGGTCTCACTCAACATGTCCCCGGATAACCGGTAACGCTCTTGAAGTCCATGAAGGGAATGGTCTCTCCCTGAGGCTGACCCCTGTAATTGTAGTAGAATCCGATGAACGTTAACCAGTTATCATCTCTACCCAAGTTAATACCACCTGTCCCGCCCTGACTTGAGCCCCCGAAATAGACCTCTGTCGTAGGCCCCGGTCCGTTCGAAGGGGCTGGGGGAAGGTTATAGGGAGTACCCATGCTGTATGGGGTAATAGAATTCGGATTGATGCTTGTTGGCGAAACTATCCATGTTCGGACGAATTGTCCGAAACCGTTGGCGCTGTAGGGTTGCATCTGCATCATGGTGCTGCCTTGCAATATTACCGCGCTGTCGGTTGCTGTGTTCGCGACCTTGACCCAGATCACCATGGCGCCACTTGACGGGACGCAGAAGGCTGATTGGGACTGGGTCTGAGAACCCTGGGTGAAGTTGAAAGATTTGAAGTCGAAGTATATCGAGAGAGGTCCGATGTTGGTGACGAATTGTCCACTCGGGTTGTTATTGTTGAAAGAGACCGGCCACGGATAGAAGAAGCTGTACAAGCGACCTCTTGTAGAGCTGATGATGACTTTGTATCCGCTACCGTCGTTCAAAGACAACCCCGTGACATGGATGAGTTGGTTGATTACTCCAGCTGCTACGTTTCCGTTAGTGAAGTAGCACTTGCCGTTGCCAGCGCAGTTCTGGGTGCCTGCTCCCGGATCAACTATGCATGGACCTTGGCTATTGGGATCGCTATTGGTGCACTGAGTTCCTCCAGTTGGGGAAATATTGGTTATGTAGATTCTTGAGATGCTAACGGTTGTCCCGCCTAGATTGTTGACCGGGATGTTGAAGCTTGTGCTGGTGAAGTTTTGGGCTCCAGGGCTTGCCGGAACCAGGTTCTCTGAAGTTGCGAGCTGATCGTTCTGGTTCATCTTGAAGAGTGATGAGTTGTAGTTGTCGTATTGGATGAATCCCCATATCACCAGGTTGAATCCCATGAGAATGAGGATGATGAAAAAGAGCCCTCCAAATATGGTGCTAATGCCTTTCTTTGCGCGGACGAATCTTCTATAGATTCGCATCTGGTTTATGCCACCCAGGTTGTGGTTACGATCGTTCCTCGAACGGTAGCCACCGTGATCTTCTGAAGGTCGCTGTGGGCCCAACCCGTGCCGCTCAGCGTTAGGGTCAAGGGGGTCGTGGTCACGTTGCCCACATTGACGGTTTGCTGGAACTGGAAGAGCGTTGAGTTGAGGTATACTGATGCTATAGTGAACGGGATTGTGCCTACATTACGCACATAGACCTTGACGAGGTTGTTGCACGTCCCACAGGATGTTGTGAAGAAAACGTTCTCCACGGAGAGCCTCTCCTGGTTAGCTATGCTGCGGCTTGAGAACCAGTATCCTGCCCCGCCCTGGTAGGCTCCGAAGCTGGAGATTGCCCAGACAAAGAGCAGGGAACTAAGAGTAACGACTATGACAAGCATCATCAGGTTGGCCATGATCGTACTGATGCCCCGCCTTGACCTTCGGTTCTTTTCAATACGATTCTTTGCCCATTTTGCTAAATTCATTCTTTCTTTCTCTCTCCAGTGCTTCCTGTGTCGAGCTGCCCGATTGAGACTTGAAAGTTCAAGCCAAACATCTCAAAGGGTTCTAGCGATAAAGCCCCGCTGTTTCCCGCGCCCGGTCTCCGCGGTACCAGTCGACAGTAACCCGGTCGACTGAAGCGAGTCTCACGGGCATGTCGGGTATGTTGTGCAAGCCCTAACGGCCACGAAAGAAATTGTTTGGCCCACTATTTGCCCATTCATCTTGTAGAAGAAGCCCATGAAGACCAAGTAGGGAGTAGGAAAATCAACGTCCTGGTTGGGTGGAGGGTTTCCGCAAGTCGATCCGGGGCAGAAAGAGCCGAACTTAATGATTGTAGATCCTGTTGGACCACTCACGGTTGCGGCCGGAAGAACATAGGGTCGATTTACATCATCATAGGCGATCAAAGTATTCGGGTTCATGGTCCGGTCGTCGACCGCGAAATTGTCGTCTGTCTCATTACAAGTTCCGCTGCCCGAACCGAACCTGTCCTGGTAGCACACAAAGTAGAGTGATGTGTACTGAGAGATCGTTATTGGGTTGAGTGCGTTATTGACAACTTTCACCCAGTAGACGAGTGGGGTAGCATAAGGCACAGTCCAACCAGGTACAGAGACAGTCTGGGAACCTCGCGTAAAGTTGAACGAGTTAATATCGAACTTGACGTCTAGCGCTCCGTGCGCAGTGTTCGTGGCATTCGAGTTGGAACCGCCGAAGCCGTTTACAGGCCATGGATAGAAAAAGCTGAACTGTCTTCCTCGAGTAGAAGAAATGATTACTTGGTATCCGCTACCATCATTGACCGTTAACCCTGTGACCTTCATGACATGATTGTTCTCTCCGGGCCTAATGTTTGCGTTCGTGAAACCACAATTACCATTGCCAGCGCAATTTGTCGTCCCGGAACCAGGGTCTACTGTGCACAAACTAGCGCCCCGACACTGT
>VBBE01000049.1 GCA_005884605.1 Candidatus Bathyarchaeota archaeon | reverse complement strand
TCTCTATCTCGAGAGAAAAATTGTTCTCAAGAAGATCGACGATGGGAAGAAGGATGAGCTACAAGCCACGGAGAGACGTCACTTGGCCGAGGAAAAGATCAACACACTGAACAAGCACTTCGAGGAGCTCCTAGTTCAGGCAGAGTCAAAGACCAAAGAATACCTCTCACGCGACATTCAGATAGAACGACCACCACCTTTCAGATAGATTTCTAGACCATGTTAATTCGATAGGATCCTATTTCCGGCATTGAAATCTATGACATGAGACTCAAGTCCTTGCGTATCTTCCGGAGAAGAACGTTGAACATGTCAGCGGTTAGTGTACCTGTTTGAGTGTTTCTGGGACTTGGATGGTAGGATGCAACGACCTTTCGCCCGTCTGGAAGGTTGATTTTTAGCCCGTGTTCAAACGTTGGAATCTTGGATGTGAAGAGGTTGTTCTTTGTCAATTGGGCCAATGTGGAACGGTAAGCAAACTGTCCTAGGCAGAGGATAACCTTGGACTTATTACAGATCTCTAGTTCCGACTTCAGGAAATGGGCACAGTTCGCCATTTCTTCGTTAGTGGGTTTATCGTTGGGAGGGGCGCATTTTACAGCAGCAGTCATGTAAACTCCATGCAATTCCAACCCGTCATTCACGTCGATAGAGCGAGGCTGGTTTGCAAATCCCCCATCGCAAAGTGCCTTGACAAGGAAATCGGCGCTCCTATCTCCCGTAAACACTCTTCCGGTCCGATTCCCGCCGTGAGATGCTGGGGCTAGCCCAATCACGAAAATCGAAGCCGCGGTATCCCCGAACCCAGGAACCGGTCGGCCCCAGTAGTTCCAACTCAGAAACCGCTTCTTCTTCACACGAGCTATCCGCTCGCGATATTCGACCAGCCGTGGACAAACTCGACATTTGACAACTTCCTTATTGAGATCGAGAATCCGCTGCTTTGAGAAACTAGAGCCAGCGTTGATTATATCATCATTCATGAGAGCCAGCTCGCTAATCCTTTTGGATCGTCTAATGATAGATTAGCAAATTCAGTACAATGTTCCTTGGTAGGAGGATTGGATCCTACATCCCCATATAAGGCGGGGCCCTTCAGCCGCTTATATGAAGGGTCTGAAACTCCGAGGATTATTCCTCGGAAGGGATGGAGATTCTGACGATATTGGTGTCTCAAGGTGTTTCTATTAGCTATTTTCTGCGAATCAATCTCTTAGTAATTATCCAGAATAGAGCCTCTACAGCAATGATCGTTAGCGTACTGAATAACAAAGGCGGGACTGGAAAGACTACAACCGCAGTCAACCTCGCAACCGCGACTGCGATCGAAGGGAAAACGACCCTGATCGTGGACTTGGACCCTCAAGGGAACGCTACAACCGGGCTAGGCTTTGAGAAAGCCACCCTTTCATCAACAGTCTACAACGTTCTTTCGCAATCACGCAAAGCCGAAGAAGTCCTCCTGAAAACCCGCATTGAGAAGCTGTGGCTACTACCGAGCAATTTGGATCTTGCGGGTGCGGAAGTTGAACTTTCATCAACCCCCGGTAGAGAATATGTGCTCAGGGAATCAATTAGCCCTATCAAAGACCAGTTCGAGCAAGTCGTAATCGACTGTCCACCGAATATCGGACTTCTCACACTCAACGCACTAGTTTCATCCGACTTGGTCCTCATTCCAGTGCAATGCGAGTTCTACCCCATGGAGGGACTGCCAACGCTTCTCAAAGTCATGGATCTCGTGAGATCCCGGTTGAAAGCAGCTTTCGACTATCGAATAATACTGACAATGTACGATCGAAGAACAGCTCTATCACGCCGAGTCATGCAACAAGTCAACCAAAACTTCGGCGAGCGAGTTCTGAAATCCGTAATTCCCAGATCTGTCCGGATGGCCGAAGCTCCAAGCAAAGGTCTGCCGGGCATTCTGTACCGGCCGAGAAACCCTGCATCGGAACAATATCGCGTACTCGCAAAGGAACTGCTCCAGGTCCAACCGCTCGCAGCAAGTTAGCTTTGACCTAAGGACAACAAGGCGTCTAGCGCCGACCAGAAGTTCGTGACAAACCACCCGCTTTGCGTTCTAGATTCTTGAGCATCTAGAGCTCACCGTGCGTATCACCTGGCTCTTTGATAATAGGTGGTCAGCGTAGGGATGATTAGAGAACCGTTCCTTTGAGAGATGCCACTACGTCGTCAAGAGTTGTGTAGGTTTTGTCTGGAAGTTTCTCAAGGATATCTCGTGCCCTCGCTCGCTCCTCCGCGTTCTTATCGTAGAGCTTCCAGCCTTGCTCCCCTACGAGCTGGGACTTGGTGGTCGGGAACCTAGCATCTTCCTTCAAGACATCGCGTAGTGATCCAAGCCCGATCTGACCAGTAAGCGAAGGGAACTTCCCAGAAGTTAGGAAAGTCTTCAAACGCGCAGCATCTCTGTACATCCTGACCCCATGAAATGCCAAGATGCTTTTCTCGAATTTTGGGCCAGAAGCCTTTGTGGCAATGCTTTGAAGCTCGTTGTCGTCTAACTCGTAGATGTTCTCTTTTCCTTTGCCAAACATCCTACTGTAAAGGATGCTTGCATTCACCTTAGGGTCTTCTGTTGAAATGTCAACACCATGAACCGCGTTGTGGTCATGTAGAATCTTCAACGTATCCCGTGTTGGTTCACCTCCACGAAACTCGATGGCGATACGGGTCTCACCGAGGCTTATCGTTGAAAGAACGCTGTTCAGTTTGGAACCGAGCTCTCTGTCTCCTACAAGCGCCTTCGGAATTAGGATCGTTAGAACGCCTGCCTTCAGATGTCTGCAAGTCTTTTCCATGGAATCAATTATGCGGACTGTCTTGGGGGTCAACTCAAATCGATGAAGTTCGGCAAGATCCCTCTGACACCGAACCGAGAACTCGAACCCAAGTGGAACTCGCCTGCGCCAGCTCGCTACTGCAGATGGATTCGGTAACCGGTAGTAGGTGCTGTTCACTTCCACGAAATCGTAAACTGATGAATACGCTTTCAGCCGGTCGCCGTTGGGGAGATTGAAGTAGCCCCAACCACCCGCACCGATCCGAATCTGACCGGTTCTGCTAACTCTTAGTCTCATGAGTTAGCTTCGGGGCATCGACTCCAGGGATTACCGTCGTCGGGTTCCCCTTCATTGCTTCAACTGCTCCGCCTTGCGCCTCTAGAGGTATGAGAGGCCGGGAACGTGCGAACCTCACCCGTCCCCGCCGAGACAGGTTGATCGCTGCAACCATGTCCCGGTCCATTACCACTCGACATTTACCGCACCAGAGCTTGCGGACAAGTCGTTTGTCCGATTGGAGTCTCTCCCCGCATCTCGGACAAGACAAGCTGGAACCTCTGGTCTCACGCCTAGACAAACAGATAACCGATAGTCCGACCCATCGGGCCTTGTACTCTATCTGTCGCTGGGCTTCGCCGAAACTCCACCCGTTCATTCTACCACGATATCTTCTACCCTGACCGTTACCCTTCCGGTAGAGGGATCGGATGCCCTCGATGTTCTCAAGAACTATCGCCGTCTTCCGTCGGACTGCTAGGGCGACGACTGTCTTTGTGGCGTTGTGGAGCAGATGTCCAACCCTAGCGGTTCTCCGCTGTCCATACCTGGACGCTATCGCTGTTCGTATCCTATCGTCGTCTCGTGTGAAAGAGGCTATGATACGGACAGTGGTGTTTCCTATTCTCACGCACTTCGAGAGATCATACTGACGGGTCTGAACATCGTTTCCAACCGTGAGATTTCGAAGATTACGGTCCACGCCAACGGTAGAAGCACGGTTAACGGTGGGAACGTCTCGGGCGATGCAGAGGCTCAGTCTGTTCCGGGTGAGGGTGAAGGAGCGAACCTTGGCTCCCTGTTGAGATATGACCTCTGACGTATGCTTGGTCAAGGGTATCCTGAAACGTTTGCCTCTCGATATCGGAATCTTCAGTCCTCCACTCTCTATCCTGAAGCCGTAGCAGGAGACGAGCTGCTGTCTGATCGCGTACGGGGTCCTAGTGGCGTAGCCTCTCCGAACGGACCTCTTCCGAGCGGCCAGTATTCCCGCGGCCCGTGATATAGCACAAAGCTTGTAGCAACTTGGAGAATCGTATTGGGCGAGCTGGTTGTAGGAG
Organism: Candidatus Bathyarchaeota archaeon; assembly: GCA_005884605.1. Next base: position 584 of record VBBE01000049.1, on the reverse strand, counting down.
AGGAGTGACAGCTTTCTCAGCGAAGACACCTCATTGGCTAGACCAATCCGTAATGATTCATTGACCATCTTCCGGAACAGCTCTAGCATGCCTAGAACTTCGCTAGATGAAATGTAGTGTTGCCAGACGGACTTGACAGCGAACACGGTACACGACAAGAGCCACATTCCAAGGCATAAGTCAGAGAGGCATCCGATGATAAGCTAACAGAACCGTTTGACCCATTAACGGGTAAGAATCGGTAAGGGCTCTGAATGTGTCAGAGCCAGAGGGAAGCAGGCGTGAGCTGTCTCTTGACGCTCGGGGGTAGGTCGAGGTGCGATTAAGGTGCACTTTCGAAGACCTATGGAGTCTCAATTCTTGGAGCGACCCGGAGGAGCGCAATGTGTTGCGTTGACTTCTTGCTTGATTGCCTCAACCTACCGTTCAATATGTCTTCGTCCAGGTTGACCGAAAACTCTGGGGCATAGCTTCTTGAGACGGTTTGCAGCCTCGGATTTAGGCAAGAGGTCGACGAAGACGGGTCGGTTACTTCTAGGGACGTCCGGGTGGTCGTACCCGGAATGGGTAGGAGTATTCTATCC
>VBBE01000048.1 GCA_005884605.1 Candidatus Bathyarchaeota archaeon | reverse complement strand
CACGATTAAGGTACCGAGTGAAATGACCGGGGGCGCGTATTCAGTATCCGAGGATATCACCCCTGCTGGACAGGGCGCACCACCGCACATACATCGTCGCGAACTGGAGACGTTCATTGTCCTGGAGGGAGAGTACGAGTTTCAATGCGGCGACCGTAAGTTCAAAGCAACCAAAGGGGCGATGGTCGTTCTACCAAGAGATGTACCGCACGCTTTCAAGAATACCGGGAATACAATAGGCAAGACTATCGTCGTTCTGGTACCAGGTGGGATGGAGAAGGTGTTCGAGGATATCAGCGCGATGCCGCCGGGACCACCGGACATAGGAAAGGTCAACGCGATCACGACGAAATATGGAGTCGAGTTCCTCCCAATCGGCTAGCTTGATAGCCCGTCTCTTTCGGGAGATTGGGTCATCGCCACATCCTCAGGCAGCTGCTGGCGTTGCGTTCGTTCGCTCCGGTCAAAACTCAAATTTCGAGCCCTTTCCCAGAGGTAATCTCATCCCTTGATGAGAGAGTCCTATCTCGTAGTGGGAATATGCCCTAGACCTGCATTAGACTCCAAATCTGACCACGGTTCTTCCGACGTGTAGACCCGCCAATCTGAGTCGGACTGTGTGGAAGGATAGTCCGTGAGGTGGGACTCGCGCACTAGTTTACCGCTACATACAAGCTGCCTTACTCTTGGCCCGTAGTCGAGCCACAAGGATCCTTCCTGGCTCGCAGTGCCAGACCCAAAGTCCGGTGATGCGGTGCGCTACCAGCGCACCAACCTTTAGGTTCAAATCGCTATCCGATTTCCAAAAATCTTATTCGTCTCTGACGAGGTTTGGCCCGGTTTGGTGCGGCCGCCGGGATTTGAACTCCCGAACCGCTGTTAAGGCGGTTTCCCGGGTCGTCAGCGTTCTGCTAGGCCTTGGATTGGCAGGCTGATATCATAGACCAGGCTAGACCACGGCCGCACAAAACGAACTCAAAGGCCTCGGTCATTTAAAGGCTGGCGAATCTCACCGTTAAGCAATCGTCCAGAAATCGAACAGTCATTGATCGATCGAACAAGACTCTATTGTCTTAAATAGAAAAACGAGAGGATTAGCAAACTCGAAGAGAGCACCCGTTGAGCATCCCAATCGAGAACCTGCGACGCGACCTTAGGACGCGACTAGAAAGCGACAAACAAATGTCTGGTGCTTGGGCCATAGTTCCACTTCTGCCCATCATAGTGGGAGTGGTCGTGTTCGTCGTTGTGTTCGCAGCCATCTTCTCAGCCATCGGTTCGGTCGGATTCTCCGGCACAACTACTACAGGAACTTCGGCCTTGGGTGCCGCGCTTGTTGGATCAATATTTCTCTTGTATTTTCTCTATTTCGTGGTTTTGGTTCTGGTCGCTGTATTGATCTTCAAGCTGGTGAGTCGCCGTAACACTCACTTCAACCGGCAGATTCTCTTGCAGGAAGACCTCGTCAGCATGGCGAAGGAGATAGCCGCAAAGAAGGGAGTAGATGTCTCGATACTGATCAACAACATGGACAGGAATGTGAGAGAAGCGCGACTTGAGGAGACTGAGAAAAACGCTACCCTCTATGCGCTACTCTACGGCTTCGTTTGGCTCTACACGGCCTATTTTCTCATGAAGGACTTTTTCAAGCATGAGAGAAGAGAGGACCTGTTCATCAATGACGTGCTTAGGACCTTTAATGCGCTAGGCGTGCCGCTAAACTTCCCTTACCGAAACCCGCCGATACCGGACAGAAGTTTTGCTCTCTACTTCGTACTCACACTGATAACTGGGAGCATCTTCGGAGTATACTGGGTCTATGTGCTAGTAACTGATCCCAACAATCATTTCAGACAACAGATGCTGATGGAGGACACGATCATGGCCCAGCTTTCTTCAGCCTTTCCGCCTCCTTCGCCAATTCCGTCTGCGCCGACGAGCTAGGCTGAACTATTCGAACCTTGGTGTGCGAGTGGCGTTCCCCGACTCTTCTAGTCGTGAGATGAGTCTCTTGACGTTGGTTCGGATGCAACCGAGAACGGATCTTGTTGTTCCAGTTTCATGGTTGCTACTACCCCTCGCGAGTTACTTGATGTGGGCCGTTTTTGTGGTCTCCTGGTGGGCCGCCGGCGCGGGATTGGGAACAGGTGATCTAGCGCTCGTCGTTAGCGTGCTGGGGATTGTGGGGTTGGCCGCCTCGGCGGCAGCGTCGTACCTAGTATACGCGCTGTTGAATAGGGCGAATTTACATTCGAGCAGGACAAGAGCACTCTTGTGGAATCTAATCAGCGGGCTTGAGTCGAGGATAGGAACGGCGGGCCAGGGGGCGCTGCTCCCCTTGACCTCAGCTGAAGAAGGCCTCTACAAGCTCTTTCGTGGAGAGCATGAGAGGAGTGCGGTGCTCTGGGCGCTACTTGCCTCGGTTCCTATTGTCGGCTGGATTTTTCTGGTCGCGGCTCTTTGGTTTCTCTCACGAGACTTTGCGAAACACTGTCGCTTGGAGGAGCTGGTTCTCGATGATGTGGACAGGACAATGAAGGGAGCAGGATTGCAAGGGGTCTCTGTTAGAACTACACCTGTTGGGTCACGCGATGTCCTGGTCGCAACCATTGCAATTGCCTCGTTGATTGAGCTCTTGTCGGTGTTCCTTCTCGGGCCGGCCGGCGGCCTCGTTCTGATCTATCTGACTGTGGGCGCGTTTTCCCTGATCTGGTTGGATCTATCCATCAGAGACCCGATCTCGCACTTCTCCTACCATTCTCAGTTCGAACCCGATATTCTTCGGTCTCTCCCTGACTCTCTTGCTGAGGCTGGCACTGGAGGAGTTACGTAGACTGTCGAGAAGCTCTCTGCTTGGTTTGAAGAGAATACTCTTCGATAGGATCTTTGAAAGATCCTTCTGGACCTGGAGAAGACATCCCGCAATTATCATACCGACGATGCTGGGATCGGCCCTGCAGGTTATCCTCCAATCCATCGTAACACTTGTGATGATGCTCCTCTTGACCAGCTGGGCTCTATCAGGCGCGTTATCGAGGCTTCTGACGTTATATGGCAGCTCTGGGCCGCTAGGACCGCTTCAAGACCCCACGTTTTCTTTGACAATCGTACCTGTAGTCATCGTCATGCTGGTCGCGCTAGTTCTTATCGCGATCGTAGGAGCAGGCTATGTCTATTCTTCCGAGTACGGTATCTACGTCGAGGCGTGGAGCAAAGAAAGTGTCCCGGTCAAGTCCGTTCTCGAAAACGGTTCTCGGAGATGGAGAGCGATGGCCTGGACTTCGTTCCTGTCTAATCTGATTACTTGGGGTCCTGCTGCTATAGGTTACGCGCTGATCATAGCATCGGCGACGAGCATTAACAGCGTGGCCGGAATGATTGCTTTCTTCACTGCCATCAGCCTGTTTCAGCCACTTCTCTTTGCCTCGTTGATACTTTCGGTATTCACCATATACTCGTATCCTGCAGTGGTTGTCGATCAGGTCTCTGGTTTGAGAGCTATTCGTCACAGCTTTAGAGTGGCATCCCACAATCTCGGAATAACGCTGACCTACTCGCTTGTCCGGATAATGTTCCAAGGATTGCTCCTTCTCGTCGTCCTTTTCGCGGCAACGATTGGACTGCCGCTAACGTCACTTATCACAGTGATTCTGAGTCTTCTTCTGACGCCGATTCTTCATCTTACAAAAACCATGATCTACTACTATGCTGGACCCTCTGTTCCCGAGATGCCTTTTCAGCTTTCCAGCCCAATATGGCAGGACGTATTCCGACGTTTGCCGAGGGCGGCTTGGGTGAAGATCAAGATCGGACTCTCGGAAGGATTCAGATTCGTCATCGGACCGAGGAATCTTCCCTTTCACATTCTCTCCACCCTCGCGTTCGCGCTTGGAATCTACATGGGCTACTACGTGTCAATCAACGGTGTTGCAAGCTTCTTTCTGAGCTTGGGCTACCAGCCAGGTCATGGGAACAGTCTTCTTGCACAACTCCCTGTTCCTGCGCTTCCTGTTCTTGGTATCGATATTTTCCTCAACAACTGGCTCGTTTCTATAGCCACGGCGCTTTCCGGGCTAGGGTTTGGCGCTCCGAGTTTCATCACGATAATGTTCAACGGGTTCATTCTCGGGGTGCTCTTGGCGCCGCAACTGTCCCCGAACCTTACAATGTTTCTCGCAGCTATCTTGCCGCACGGAATCATTGAGATTCCCGCGTTTGTCCTGTCAGGATCAGTTGGAATTAGGCTAGGTTACGCTTCTTGGAAGGCGAGGTTCCGGCGCGGCCCAGAGAATGATGAATATCTCTCAAAGACTCTGAGGTTAGCTGTGTACGTTGTTGTCGGGCTCGCGCCTCTCTTCTTTGTTGCGGGCTTGATCGAGGCGGACATTACGCCATGGATCATGCGGATGTTCGGCTGGACCTTCTAGCTAGGTCGTTCTAGGCCAGAATAGAATATGCCAGTCTACTATATCGACGGACAGAGCCAGGGAAACGAGCAGAATAGCCTACCTCGAAAAGCGAAAATCGCAATTGCCTACGCAGAGTCAGATACGGTCGACCATGGAAAATTCAGGATCTACTGGCAGCCGATCGGAGACAGAACTAACAACGAGGCAGAATACTACGCGTTGCTCAAGGCACTAGATTTGATCGCGGAGAAGGGGACCGGAAAAGTTCCAGGTAACATTGGTGAGATGCTCGTTCGTTCTGACTCCAAGCTTGTGGTAAACCAGGTCAATGGAGAGTGGCGGGTCGAGGATGAGAGGCTAATGGAGCTGAGCAGCCAGGCGAGGGAAATGATCGAGAAGCTGGGCTCTATCCGATTGGAGTGGGTTCCGCGGGAAGAGAACTATGCTGGTCTCTGGCTGGAAGGGAAGCTGAAGCCCTTCAGTGTAGAGCGAATACGCGAATAATCCAGCCAAGCCTTCAGGTCTTTCGTGACACGTCCGAGGCTCCGACTATGCCTCAGAAAGGGGTTCTATGACCGTGATAGTCTGGGGAACACCATTCTGATATTGCCGGCTGGGTTAGTCCTCATGTGAGGCGAGCGCGACCGGGTCTGTCGAGCTGTTTTCTGGGCTCGTAGATTGATCCTTGGTGGAGTGTGACTGGGTATGGACAAGTTTTCTACGATTCGGAGCATTAAGCTGTCTTACAAGATTGACCAGGTGGAGAACGGCTGGACGGTAACGACCATGGACGGGACTGTTTTCGTCTTTCCTGATGCGAGGGAGATGGCCGAGTGGTTCTGTATGGTCGTCGGTGTTCCGTTTCTGTACAAGAAGATGGAGCTTGATCCGTTGGAAGAGGAAATACGGAAGTTGACGAAGGCTACGGCTAGTCTTCTAGCCTGATCCTGTCATGGCTTCTGGTCGGGTACTGGAAAATAGATATTGTCGATAGCATTCACGATTGCTGGAAGGTCGTAGTCTTGGCGAATGTTCCTTCTGACATTGCTCGTATTCTCGGTCCCGGTGAACAGGTTGAGCTGTATATTCAACAGAAGATCTATCACCCGAAGATCAATGTTGACTCTGTGATCTTGACCACTCAGCGGATCATTCTGCGTCACCCGCATGAGCTGGGGTTGAAGAAGGATTTTACAGATTTCAACTATACGGATGTTGCGAACGCGATTCTTGACAAGGGAATACTCCGATCTACGGTGAAGATCATGTTGAGGTTTGGCGGTGACCCGTTGAGTCTCAACGATCTTCCGAACGGTGATGCGGAGAAGGCTTACGGGATCATTCGATCATATATTTCGCGGTTTCAGACACCGTTCTCAACAGGCTACGCAGGAATGGTGCCGATGGTGGGGATGGGCGGTATGGTCCAGCAGCAGCCTCCTCAGATCCAGGCGATTGTCTGTGGTAAGTGCGGTGCGCGGAGTGTGGCTGGGACTAGGTTCTGCGGGTCCTGCGGCAAACCTTTCTAGACAATGTCCTAACTCTGCTTTGGTCTTCCGTAGTCTTTCGGGCGGGATTGGTCGGCCCGCTCGATCACTCTGAGTGCTCTGGCGAGAAGCGCTTGCTCTTCCATGTCCGGTGACAATAGTATCATCCAGTGAACTCTCTCTTTTTCATGGCATAATCCGCAGAGGTAGAGGTTGGAGCCGTCGGCTTTGACGACGTCTTCGAGGTCTCTTCTACACTCTGCGCAGATCGTACTAGAGCGTAATTGGCTGTCGGGGATAAATGGAGTAGAGCGAGGAGAAAGCATGACGGACTCGCTGCTTTGTATTATTGTAAAGAGAAAAAGGGGATTTTGTGAATGGTTTCTGGTCGTGGTTTGTCTTACAGTTTTACGCAGCGGCCTAGCAGTATGTCATTGCTGACTGGCTGGCCGCGTGTGACATTCGTCCACTGAGGCTTATGGTTGAGCCGTGGTTGTCGCAGCTTGCTGCGGAGACCTGAGCTGTAGCGGTTGCTGGGATGGATAGGTCAACGTTTGTGTTGAAGGGTCCTTGGACGCAGCGTCCGAGGAAGATTGTGCTGGACAATGGATTGTTGTGGTTGTTGACGAACTGGATTGATATGAAGGGGTTTCCGCCGGTTCCGCCTAGGACGGGTTGTTTGGGTATTGTCACGATTTGTCCCGCAGGAATTACTACTGCGCTGGCGGTGGATTCGACGGTGAAGGTGTGGGTTCCGGCTAGGTTGTTTTCGAAGAGGAGTTGGAAGCCGAGTCCTCCGACGGTCATTGCTCCTTGAAGGGTTATTTGTGGTCCGGGGAGTTGTTGCAGCCGGATGTGGTCATGGAGGTCTGGACGTGTACAGGTGTCTGGAAAGTTGTGCTGGTTGTGGTTGTTGCGTGGGCGACGCTGGTTAGGCCGAGGACGGCTATCACCAGTGCCGCCATTGTTGTCTTCTTCATCATGTTTTTCGAAAAGGCCTTGCCTAGGATTTTCCTATTTCATTCAACAGTTTTGAACGGTCCGAAAGATTGAGTGAGATTAAGAGAGATCTCGGGGGATGGCTGTAGATATTCCAACATGTCTGCGTTGGGAACAGTTAGGCTATGTTTGTTGGGTCCCAGGAGTTGCGGAAGTTCTCGTCTAACGAGTCGAGTATTCGCATGTCCTCTGTTGTGAGGTTGTAGTCGAAGACTTGGCTGTTCTCCTTGATCCTCTCTTCTCGGACTGATTTGGGTATGGTTATGAGGTTGTGTTGGAGGCTCCAGCGTATCAATACCTGAGCCGGGGTCTTGTCGTGTTTCTTAGCGATCTCTTTGATCCTAGGATGGTTGAGCTTCGCGCCCTGTGTTAATGGACTGTATGCTTCGAGCTGGATCTTGTTCTTCTCACAGTAGTCTAAGAGTTGTTTCTGGTAGAGGAACGGACTGAACTCCACCTGGTTGACCATCGGGACGATATCCGATTTGTCCAATAGTTCCGTTAGATGATGGATTGTGTAGTTGCTGACGCCGATGGCGCGGGCTCTTCCATTTTTCAACAATTGGACTAGAGCTTTCCAGCTCTTGTCTCTGGTTTCTTGGACTGGCCAGTGGATGAGATAGAGGTCGAGATATTTCTGTCCGAGCCGTTTGAGGCTGGCGTCGCAGGCCTTTAGCGCTGTTTCGTATCCCTGGTCGCCGTTCCAGAGCTTGGTTGTGATGAACACGTCTTCGCGTCTGATGCCGCTGTTGCGGAGGGCACTGCCAACGTCTGATTCGTTGTTGTAGATTCGTGCGGTGTCGATATGGCGGTAGCCTGTCTTCAGCGCGTATTCTACTGCTTTCTGTGTTGCTTGTCCTGGTGGCGACTGGTATACTCCGAGGCCGAGGCGTGGAATCATGACTCCATTGTTGAGCTTGGCGACCGGTTCGACTGTAGCTTGCATATTGCCGTAGCTTGTCTGGGTTCCACTTCAATTTTTCCTGAGGATTGTGTGAGAAGCTCTCCCGGGAGAAACCTTTTTTGCGTCGCGAGGTCGAGTCGCTAAGACCCCCCCTTCGGCTGAGGTTTCTCGTTGTCTGGCACTGATTCTAGGCGAGTCTCGCGATTCAGGGCTTGGTCCGGGCTTGGATGCTAGGGCGAATCTAGCGGGGGTCAAGAACGGTTTGCTATGTAATTAAGGGGGACGGCTTCCAGATTCGGGATTAGGGCTGATAATAGCCGATTTCGCAATGTTTTCGCGTCCATGATCACCGCTCTCTCACACAAGGACTTTGCAAAAGTTATAGGAATTTCTTGTCAAGATGCTCTTTCTGTCTGGGCGGGATTCTGGGCTTGTTTTTTCGAGATGGGTGCATTATCAGCTTGTCTTGCGTTTTGCGATGTCCGTGTTTTCCCCTTGGGATCAGCGTGGAAAGTCCGGTTCTAGAAATCGCGAGCTTAGATTCAGGACCTGGGCTGAAAATCGGCTGGTCTGGGATACTAGGCTTTGCGTGGAACGAATCTCGTCATGTCAATAGCCGAGGTGTCTTTTCCACTGCACACGTCCTTGTGAATCTTCTCAAAGAAGAACCGGTCAAAGGTTTCCCCACACTTGTCACAGGTCACCTTTCGAGACTGGTGAGTGGACTTGAAAGGAGACTTCTTCATAGGAGCGTTGCCCATTATCAGTCAACGTACTCATAGACCGGGTCTCCTCTAAAATCTTCTTCTAGCCCACCTTAGTCGATTAGAGGCTGGGAGAACAAAGCAGGGCTGTTAAGGTTGAACGGTGATGACTACATTTCCCGTTTTTTGGCCCGACTCGACATAGCGGTTGGCTTCAACAATTTGTTCCAACGGATATCGTCTGTCTATGACCGACCTTATCTTTCCCGCCTCGGCAAGCTCTTTGAGGAAAACCAGATCTTCCGCATGATACGATATCATTCCGCCGATTATTTTCTTACTGCTTGTCAACGAGGTCCAGAGCCCTCGAACCTGCTGTGACAGCCCGAGATTACCCAAGAGGTAGAGTCCGTTCTCCTTTAGAGATCGTACGCAAGCTGTGAACGAACTCTTGCCCACCACGTCAAAAATAGCATCGTAGGTCTCCCCGTTATTGGAGAAATTCTCTTGGGTATAATCGATGACGTGGTCAGCACCGATAGAACGCAGCATATCTAGCTTCAACGCGGTGTCGACGCCGGTTACTTCTGCTCCGAAGTACTTGGCAAGCTGCACCGCAATAGTGCCTACTGTTCCACCTGCACCGATAATCAAGACGCGTTGTCCGGTCTGGATGTTGGCTTTGCTGAGAAGATGTAATGCATGAAGCCCGCCGACGGGCAGGGAGGCGGTTTCCTCGTAGCTCAGGTTGGCCGGCTTTATGGCGATGAGCCCTTTCTCAGGCACACAGGTGTACTCGGCCCAGGCGCCAAGACGAAGACCGGTCGCTGCGAATACCGAGTCACCTTTCTTGAACATCCTTACAGCGCTACCTACAGATTCGATCGCCCCGGCTAGCTCTTGCCCCAGTATCTTCTCTCTCGGTCGCCTAAGACCGAGGCCTATTCGCACCATGAGCTGCCAGGCCAACGGGAGGTGGAGGCCTCGGAATTCGCAGTCCCCCGTTGTCACTGTTGTCGCGTGCACTTTTACAAGCACTTCATTGTCCTTGGGAGTAGGTCTCTCAACTTCTTTGAACTGAAGGACCTCAGGAGGCCCGTATCTTGGGCAGACAATCGCTTTCATGCATGGTCCCATGGAACTAGGGATCTGAAGGCGTTTTTTAGGATCGATCATCCAGCCGCTTGACGGAGAACAATTGCGCAAGAAGGATAAGCCGCCCCGAGACGCTAGCAGCCATAGTCATCAACCGTAGATATTTCAGAGACTGTTGACCAAGAGAGAAAGATGAGTTCTGTTTCCCAAATCCGGATAAGGGCGCGGCTGGCCAAGCCCCCGGACTATGTCCTGATAAAATTCCCGCGTTATGAGCGAGAGTTCTTTGACGGTTATGCGAAATTCATCCTCGGACTGATACTGTCCCGGGAGATCAGGGAACTGTTGAGCACTCTTGTTTCCGCAGAAGGAATTCGTTCAGATCGATCGATTGATTTGCGGGTGATGATCTTTCCAGCTAAGCTGTTGAGACGGCAACCTTCGAGAATATTGTACGGAAGCTATAGTCATTCTCTCGCGCAGATCAGCCTCTATCCGTTGAGGATAAGCAAGGATCGGATTCGGCGGGAAGGACCGGAACTGTTCAGGAATTCTCTTGACGAATTATCCGTTGGACAGAGGAAGCTCATCAGCGAGATAGCGGCCGCGGCCGTTTCCACGCTTATCCACGAGGTATTGCATGTGAAGTTCCAGCAGCGAAGCCTTGCCCGGTATATCGAGGAGGGAATGGTCCAGAGGTTGGAGAAAACATACATGAGACAATGGGCAAACAAGCTCGATGGGGTCCTACGGTCACAATTCTTGTCTGGCATTGACAAAGTTTCGGTGTGAACGAGGCCTAAGATAGTCAAGCATAACTTCGACACTCGATAGGATTTGTGAACATGCTTCTAGAAATGAGTGAGGAAAAAGCAAGACATCTGCTCGAACTTTCCCGTGCACTACATTGGGACTTCCCCTCTTCCCAAGGCACTCCGATCATCAGAGGCCAGGCTGCGAGCCGGGATGTTGAGCAAGCTACCAGAGAGCGAGAATCCTATTCGAATGCAGCGCGTGTTCTCTTGGAGAACGGAAACGAAGAGGGAGCGATCGAGATCGTTGCCAATGCTTGGCGGCTTTGGATAGTGGCCCGTGACCTCGACGGGGGACGGGCGTTTCTGGCCATAGTGCTGGAAAAGGGCGAGAAGAAGCCATCTCGAGCCAGATCACTTGCGTTGTATGGTGATGCTCTGTTGGCTTTCAGGCAGGGAAAGATCGAGGAATCACGTGAAAGGAGCCGGGCCGCGCTTGACGCGGCACTTGCGGTAAATGATCGAGAGGCTTTGACACTCGCATACCTTGCCATGAGCCGAATTGCACTCGAGGAATTCGACTATGCCAAATCTGCCAGCCTTGCCGTCAAAGCTAGAGAGTTCGCGCTTGACCTTGACCCGGCTATGGGGCAAGCCCCCCTATTCCTTCATGCCAGTGCGACGCGGCTCACTGGTGACTATGATCAGGCGGCGGCGCTGTTTGAACAGAGCCTCGAACTAAACCGGAAGATCCGAGACCAAGGCATGGTGGCGGCTGAACTTCAAAATCTAGGCTTTGTCGAGATCCACCGTGGAAACGTCGACGTGGCTGAACGTTACTTCACCGAGGGCGAGAAAATTGGAACGGCAGGCGATCCGTATAGCACCGCGATGAGTATCATCAACAAAGCTGTTGTTGCGTTTCTTCGGGGGAACAGGGACGAGTCGCGCATTCTACTGCAGCGTGCTCAATCAGTATTCAAAGAGGCCGGGATAGCCCCCGGTGCAGATGACCAGTTCGAGATCGACTGGCTCAATGAACAGCTGGAAAAGATTGTCAGAGATTAGCGGCCGACCTGGGGAAGCGCTTCAGCATCCTCGACCTCGTATCCAGTCTCTATCGGACCTAATCTTCGGCCTAGCCCTGTCGATCGGCGCTCTCAACCTCATCGCAAGCAAGCCGCCTGATACGCCGGCGTTGCTTGGGAATATTGCAACCTTCGGGTTCAGCTTTCTAGTCCTGATCCTCGTATGGTTCCGCTACACGGAAATAATGTCAG
>VBBE01000047.1 GCA_005884605.1 Candidatus Bathyarchaeota archaeon | reverse complement strand
TTCTTGGTCTCCCATTCAACCTTGCTCCCATCCAAGCTTCAGTCTTCCCGTTGGTAAACAGAGATGGGCTACAGAAACGGGCTACAGAAGTCTATGAGACCCTCATCGCTGACGGGTTGAGGGTGGAGTTTGATGAAGCAGGGTCCATCGGGAGGAGATATGCTAGAGCCGATGAGGCAGGGGTCCCTCTGGGAATAACCATAGATTACGATACGATCAAGGATGATACTGTCACCGTCCGAGATCGCGATAGCTGGAGCCAGATGAGAACCCCAGTTGGAACGCTCGCGTCGACAATCCACACGATAGTGAAAGAAGGTTTCAAGGCTCCAAAGTGACTTGGAATAGAACGCTGCTAGTTTTTTATGGCAAGGATAGCACCACATTTCGAGACAGTGCTCTTTGATGACCTTTCCAGTCGAAACCGAAGCAAACATACGACGAAGGATACTCGACATCTGCAGAGAACAAACGAGAAATGTCGTAGAGATCACCCGTGAACTAGCGCTCATGACCGACACCGTTTCGGATGGAAAAGCCAAGGAAGCAAAAGAACACTACCAAAACATGCTGAAGATTCTAGGAGACTTCGAAGGGACCAAAAAGAAGCTCCTAGAGGAAGTCGCGTCATTCGGTACGCTCCTTAGCAACCGAGAGGATTTCATCAGACTAATTTTCAAGATAGGCGAAGTAGCCGACTATGCTCAGGGTATTGGATATCGGTTATCCGCAGTGATTGACCGGAACTGGAAAGTCGACAAGAAATACACTAAGCGGCTGGCGGAACTGAACGCCCTAGTTCTAGAAGAAATGTCAAAGATACGAGAAACCGTAATGTCACTGGGTTTCAACCCAGCAAAGGCCATGGAGCTCTCCAGAGGCGTCGAGGAAACAGAGAAGAAAGTAGACACGGCATATCGATCTCTCGACCTCGATATTCTAGACGAGAAGATTTCACTACGAACACTCCTACTCGTACGAGACCTTAGTGCTCACATGGAGAACATGGCCGACCTAGGGGTGGATGTTGTAGACCTGATCCGGGTAATTGCCCTGACCGCCTAGAGAAATCATGAAACCCGCGACGCTTCAAGGCGAAGCCGAACTTATCGGAACCCGACTCATAGTATGGGACGCCAAAAACGGGCTCGACATTTACCGCTCCGGCTTCTTTGGAAAACCGGTCGGAATACCAAAACCCAAGCCGGACCAGGACTTCGACGTCCCACTCCTTCTAGACCTCATGGAAGGACTATACCTTCTAGAACATCAGAGGATATCCGTGATTGACGGAAGAACCAAAGAACCAGTTCGTAAATCCGTTCTACTGAGAGAAGCGAGAGAGACATATCGTGGTTTCAGCCAAGCGTACCAAGTCTACAAGGATCTGAGAAACAAAGGTTACATCGTCACACCGGGAATAAAATTCGGAGCCGACTTTGCAGTGTACGAGCACGGACCCGGGATAGATCATGCCCCCTTCATCGTCTCAGTGGAAAATCCCGAGTCAATCATGGGACCCTTCGAGGTGGTCCGAGCAGGAAGGCTAGCAACAACCGTTAGGAAGCAATTCATCATCGCAATTCCAGACACAAAGCAGGACGAGATCAGATACCTCGTTTTTAGCTGGTTCAAAGCCTAACTCAAGCCATCAGATCGACCCATAGCCGCACGTTTAGCATTCCTGAGAAAGGAAAGAGCAAAGTCACGCGCGTGTCTCTCAGTCCCTCTGTGCTTCCCGTCTACATGCCTCAGGTGATGATAAAATTCATGGATCAACACATACGGATCGAACAAGTAATCTTCGCTCGATATGTAGATAGTTCGTTCTCTGTGCACGTAACACCCGAGCGCCTTTTTCTCCCCTCTAGGCAGACCAATCCTTAGAACAGGCCTTTCTACGCGATAGTGTGCGCAAAGAGCATCGAGCGCCTCCTCAGGCTTCCTTTCTATTGCGATGAGGCGTACAATGTCTCCCTGGAAGTCGGCCTCTTCAGGTCTATTCTTCGGCGCCGACTCCGACCGGCTCAGCGCAAATCAACTACGATTGCGACCACCGCAACTCCACCTTTTAGTTTCGAGATCATTGATGTGTTCTCAATACAACACGTCAAGGTTCCTCAAAAAGAAGGCTCTCCAGGACCCTTGACGTGGAAGAGAATCCAGATTCTCTTTGAGACTCATCCCGAACGATTGCAAGTCGCCGAGTTCCTGCTGAACAACGGATTCTCCATCAAGGACAATAGGATTTACGTCAATGAAGTTGAGGTCCCAGCTCTCAAAGTAGCTCGAGCAATCGAAGTTGACCTCCCGACCGTAGCCGAAACGATTCGAGTGATGGAACTGAACAGAGAAATCAGGACGGTTTTTCGAAGCTAGAATCAGCTGGGACATCACTCCGGGCCGCAGCAAGGCAACTGGGGCTTAGAGTTGTCGAGATAACAGCCGACAATCCGAACAAGGTCGGGATTCTTGCGAACGCATCGAGGGTCCTGTGAGAGCATGGAATAAGCATTAGACAAGCATTGGTCGACGACCCTCAACTGAATCCCGACCCCAGGCTTACTCTCATAGGAGATAGGGTAATCCCGGGAAAGGCCATTCCGCTAATTCTGAAGATTCCCGGAGTTGCCAAGGTGTCAGTTTACTAGTTACCGAAACCTCTAGTGTTACTAAAGGTAACATTTATAGACCAATTCTGTTACCTAGAGTAACGAATAAGGGTCTCCCAATGATACTACAACTAACCCAGTCAGCAGAAACGCAACGCGTCTCGCCACAAGACATCCTAGACTACCAAACCTTCGCTCGCAGGCACCAAACTCCAGCGGGAAAGAATGAACTCAAGCAATTCGAACGATTTCATGCCGCAAGGAATCTGATCTCCCAAGAAATGGACACATACCTAGACGCGAAACTAACGCCCAACGACCATTCGAGCACAATAATTGTCGACGTATGTGGCGTCAAGAACAAAACCCTGACAGCAGTGTTTTGTCAGACCACAGGAATAGACGAGTCCCTCGCAAAATCCCTCGAAACAATCAACAAATCTCAGAACACCAACGTGATAATTCTTCTACCAAGAGAATTAGATCAGCCTACCCTAAAGGAACCAGTGCGCATTGCCCTCGAGAGAGGCAAGGCTACGGTGGAGGTGCTCGGCTGGTTCGGTGATACATTCCAGGAAACATGTCGGGAAACCCTGGGCCTCATAGAGCTCTTGGGAAATGAAACCAGAATGAGAATGCTAGCACCGCTACTCGAAAGGTCGGGCGCGAAAAGAGACTATCGGACCAGGATAAATCCGAAGCTTGTCTACCACAACATATCGGCCCTTTCCGATGCGGGGCTCCTCGACGAGAATATTGAAGGAGCGTATGAGTTGAGCCAATTCGGAAAGACGGTTCTCGCGGAATTCATCACATTCCTAGAAAAGACACGGAAGACCCTTGATGAATCAAGAACTAGGGAGGTGAAAAATGATTGAGTGAAGATGAATTCTTTTCCAATTGGCTGCGTCGTCGATGGCGATTTCCCACGGCTAACCTCTTTGACGAGCTCGAGCAGGACTTCGAGTCGATGTTCAAGGACTTGGAGCTTCCAAAGGATCTCATCAGAGAGCGAAAGCTTCCTGACGGTGGCACCGTGAGAGAGATGGGTCCATTCGTCTACGGCTACTCGTTCAGCATGGGTCCCGACGGCAAACCGGTAATCAGAGAATTCGGTAACGTCAAACCCTCTTTGAAGGGAGGACCATCAGGCGCGGTTAGGCCTCAGCTCGACATAAAGGAAGATCGAGAGCCCCTAGTAGACACAATACTCAACCCCGACTCAGTGAAAGTCGTAGCCGAGCTCCCAGGTGTCGAGAAATCAGACATCGCCCTCGAATGCAACGGACAAAAGCTGACACTGAAGGTGGACACGGACAAACGGCGCTACTACAAGGAGCTGGAGCTTCCGGTCGAAGTTGACCCTGACACATCAAAAGCATCTTACAAGAATGGCGTGCTGGAGCTATTGCTGACTAGGAAAAAGACCGGGTCAAAGGCCAAGCAAATAGCCATCGACTGATTTTGGGAGTACCACTCCCACCGCCCCCTTTTTGCGCCAAGAATCCAATTCGACCTTTTCAGACGAGACGCGTGGCAGAGAATGATAGACCCGAACCTAAGTCTTAACCACTAATGATCGAATAGTATTGGTATGCGGGAAAGAAAGCGAGACGCAGACCTAAATCTTAACCACTACTGACGGCGGTATAGTCACATGGTCCCAGGCGACATGGTGATCAGCCCGGCCGAGCATAAATCTAGGATTGAGAAAATCCGGGATCAATTGAGGAGATCTAGATGCGCGGCGCTCTATCTTACGAATCCCACCCGGATTCTCTACACTACTGGATTTAGCCACATTTCCACGGAGCGACCTCTAGCCCTGGTCATCCCGCAAGAAGGTGCCATCTTCATGATGGGTCCTCATCTGGAGGAGGATCATGCAAGACAAGATTGCGCTCTCATAGAAGAGTTCTTCAGTTATCCCGATTATCCTGGCATCACTCATCCGATTCGACACTTTGTCAATGTGTTGACCCGAAAGGGATTGGCAGGATCGAAAATCGCGACGGACTCCGTTGACGGGTCAGCTGGAGGCTGGGGCTACCGAGGCCCTTCCCTGCGAGACTTGCTCCACCAGGCCAAGATGGTCGACGGCAAAGACCTGGTTGACTCTCTGAGATGGGTAAAATCGAGGCAGGAAATACACTTGTTGAGAGAGAGTGCTCGATGGGCTGAGAAGGCTCACGACATCCTAATGGAAAACATCGCACCCGGAAAGCATGATGCGCTAATCGGACTGAAGGCGAGCTACGAGGCGTTGACAGGAATGATGAAGAAACTTGGAGCTAGGTATCGCCAACTAAAGTGGGGCCTCTCACCCGTAGTTGTGGGCTGTCGGGGACAGGTCGGACCTGGGTCGGCTGTGCCACACGCCGTATTCTCCAAGCGAAGGATCCAGAGAGGGGATGTACTGGTTACTGAGGCCGGTGTCGAAGTCGGAGGATACACTAGCGAACTCGAACGGACGGTTATAGTTGGGAAAGTCGGGCCGACAGAGAAGAAATACTTTGAGACCGTGTTGAGAGCTCAGGACGCCGCACTAAGAGCATTCAAGCCCGGCGTTGCTTGTTCCCGGGTCGACGCGGCAGCGCGGAGGGTGGTCGAGGCGGCGGGTCTGGCCGGCGCTCTTCGTCACCATGTGGGCCACGGAATTGGAATCGATGGCCACGAGCCACCATGGCTCGACCCAGGAGAGAAGACGGTCATGAGACCTGGAATGGTGTTTTCGTGCGAGCCAGGACTCTACATTCCCGGCCATGCCGGGTTCCGACATTCAGACACGATAGTGATAACCAAAAATGGAATGGACTTCATAACTGAGTATCCGCGTACCATGGAAAAACTGACGGTCTAGCGGCAGAACCGGATTCTATGTCCACAAAGCGTTCGGCAAAGCCTTCTCCACGGTGGGAGAAATCCGATGATTATGGTAGGTCTCTCCGCAGTGTGGACATTTGAGATTCCTTCGCCACATCCTGTAGATCAGTTTGAGCCCAACAAACGTCAAAGCGAAAACAACGATACCTGCGATCGCGGATGCGATTGCAGAGTCCACGTTCATTATGAAGATGAAATAATGAATGTCGACCAATTCAGGAGACCTCTAACACGACACGAGCGATTTGTGGACGCATGAGTGGACAAGTTTTGGCGCTCATACGCTATAATGCGAAACTTGCGGTATAAACCTACCTCAGAATGAAAGGCGCAAACTGAGGCGATAGGTATCTGTTTATTGAAAAGTATATCGCACTCTGAGAGACTTATTGGAATCTTGTGAGCAAGCATCAGGGCGGACTGTTCGGTGCAGTGGCCTGAACTGGTTTCAAGACTTCGTCCGCGTGAGTGATCTTGACAAGCCCCTTGAGGAGGAGCCGATTCGTTACCTTCGCACAGACATCACAGTCCTTACCCGGACAATACCCCTTGAGAAAGTTCTCACATTTCCAGCGATAATTCTCTATCTCAACAGTGGACATACAAGCGAGGCCTTTGTTGATTGGCCTTCAACCTGAAATCGACTAAAGCCTCGCGTAACTTCACGCAAAAGCAGCCGGTAACATCAGGAAGGTCGACTCATTTCCCATAGACTTCTCTTTGAATGATGTACCTCATGATCTCACTTGTAGCCCCTCCAATCATCATAAACCGGGCATCCCTGAAGTAACGCTCCACAGGCAACTCCTTAGCAGAGCCATACCTCCATGGACCTGCAAAGACTCATGTGCCACCTCGAAGGCAGTTTCCGTCGCGTATAGCTTAGCCACTGCGCCTTCCCTTAGAGCTCCCTCTCCCCGATCGAGAACTCGGGCGACGTCGGAATGAGTCTAGGCGTATTGGGTAGGCGCGACAACGATCGGCTTCGGCTTAGTGACCACCACTATGGCCTCCCGGAATATTGGCCGATAAGCGATTCCATAGAGGATGAGCCCATCCTTCCCTTCGTAGTCAAGCCTTCTGATGACCCCTTCCAGTCGGACCCCTGGTTTCAAATCGGAGACATCCGCGTCGACGAACAGCACCTTGTTATTTTCAAGTAGCTCGAAGTTTGAAGTCCATCTCTTCTTGAACGGAAGCTTTGCGACGCTCTTCAGCTTCGCAAACCGCGGAAAGCGTTTCTTCTCCATCGGTCCTGGACAGTCGGAGGCAAGACAGGTCTCTCTTGCGGGATAATAGATCCTGTTGCAACCCTTGCAGAGAGAGAGCGAGAAGTAGCTGCCGTTGACCGGTTCAATATCGCCTACCAGTCGCGGAATCTCCAACCTTCTCTTAATTCGTGACAGTCGTTCGCGGATCAAATCATGGTATGTATCTATTCTAATCTCGGATTTCCGGTCGACGTAATTCATTACGGTTGGAGCTCGTCCCCTCTTTTCCTCGATTCCATCTTGGACCTCAAACCACGTTGCGTTTGAGTAGGCTCCGGATCCGTAAGACACTGCCAGAACCTGGTCACCCGGCCTTGCCTTGTCGAAAAGCGAGGCGAGGGAAATCATCGTAGAAGCAGCGTACGTATTTCCTGTATCCAATACTCTGAGCCAGGGCTTGATTTTCTTCTCAATATCTTGATCGGTGAGCCTCATCCGTTCAGCAATCGACGAGTCGCCAACATATGGGATTTCGTCCTGTGTCAGCGCATTGCAGGTCTTCATCGGAAGATAACCCGATGGCTGGTGAAAGGTTATCCAGTCAAAGTCGGACAAAGAAAGATTGGGATGCTTGCGGAACAGGTTGGCGATCGCACCGATGATGTGTGATTTGTAGGCTTCAACTGTCGTCCTACCGAAGTGCTTGGGGACAGCGGATTCCTCGCGTCTCCAAAAGTCCATGAAGAGGCTTGAATAAGGCGCAATGTCCTCTATACTCGCGATAAGATCGCTCCGTCCTAACACAAAAGCCCCAGCACCAGCTCCGGCCGAGTATTCTAGGGGGTCCCCGCGTTCAGCCTGGGCAACATCGGACCCGATCGCGAGACCGTATTTTATTCGTCCGCTACGAATCTCAGCATCTATGAAGCCGACTCCTTGCATTCCAGAATTGCAGGCGCCTTCAAGGTCGGCAATGAATACATTCTCTCCGACGCCAACGAACGACGCGACGTGTCGCGCAATCGTCCCTACTGCATATGGCTTAGATTCTGAACCAGCGGTGACGCCCCCGATTTCTCCAGGAGAAATCCCGGCCATGCGTATGGCATTCTCCGCGGCCTCGGTGGCGATCGTCATCGTGTCTTCGGTGTGGCCTGCTACAGCTTTTTCACGTAGAAGAAGTCCATGTCTAACTTTCTCCAGGACCTTTTCAAGTTCTTTACCCCGCTTCTTCTCTCGCTCCCTAACAATCTTCGCTGTCTCAATCCGTTCTCGGGGAATGTAAACCCCATAACCAACAATTCCAACTTTGCTGTGACTCATTAGAAGACCTTCGGCAACACTCGATATGTGAAGAGCTTTTTTTCAGCTTGCACGGTATTTAAGACTACGTCGAACGCGGGTTTGCGGCACGAGTCGAACAAGTCCCTAGCTATACGCAAAAGACGATTCTTCCGTCCCACGGCACAGGGCAGCAGTTTCTTCAATCCTTCTGAAACTCGAAGAGTACTCACTTGGTTACAGTCTGTTTTTGGCGCTAGAGACCGGCCCGGTTCACTAACAGCTTGTCGAAGGACCACAGATGGTATTCCGCTCCACAACGAGCACATTTCTGGCACTCATAATTCTATCCTTCTCAGCAGGAGCCATAAATGGTCCTCACGAGGATATGAAAAGCGGGCTTATCGCGAATCATTTACCCCTTGCAGCGGTGAATGGCCCTCAGCGAACCATAGTAATTACGATACAGTTCCCGGACAAAGTAAACGGTTCTTCCCCCGCGCAGATTGTGACGATGCTCTCAAACTTGAACAACTATTACAACGAAGACTCGTACGGAACCGTTTCATTTCAGACGGGCATGACGCCAGCGTCCACCTCCACTTGGTACAGTTTGCCGAACTCGATGGCGTACTACGGAACAGATACTGTATCGAGTGACAACCAACTAGTATCTGACTCGCTACAAGCAGCATACAACGCAGGAGTCGACCTCGCTAGCTACAAGTTTGCAATGGTAGTCCACTCGGGCAACGACGAAGCGATGACTCATGTAACCTCTGACATTCATTCCTTCACGATTCCAGGTTATGTTTTCAACCCGGCTCCCTTGATATCATACAAGATTTCCACCTCTGTTGTAGCTGAATCTGACCCGATCGGGGTTTTCTGTCACGAGTCAGGCCACCTCCTCGGACTTCCAGACCTTTACGACTTGACTGGTCAAATCGACCCGTCGAATAACTTCTTGGGCTACTGGGAAATAATGGCCTTGGGAGAATGGAACCCGAACACTAGCAACCCACTCCAGCCTAAACCCGGCACGTATCCATCTCACCATTCTATCTGGTCGAAGATACAACTAGGCTTTGTTCCAAGCTCAAGAGTGGCCCTCGTTCAGCCAGGTCAAAGCGCTAACATCACTTTGACGAACTTAGAATCCCCCACCACAAATACCCAATCCGTTAAGATCCCTATTGCCGCGAACCAAGATGGTTCCCTGACCTACTACCTCGTAGAGATGAGGGCAAAGATCGGCACGTACGATCAGTACCTTCCCTTTCCTTCAGATTATCCGGGAGCAGGCATTCTAATCTACAAAGTAAATGAGAGTATCGCGGCTGGACATGGAAGCGTCCGCCTGATAGATGCCCATCCAGGCGGAGATCTTAGTGACGCACCCTTTGGACCATGCAATTC
>VBBE01000046.1 GCA_005884605.1 Candidatus Bathyarchaeota archaeon | reverse complement strand
CCCCCAACCCGTTTCTATCGAGGATGACTTTTTCCTCGATCTCAGCGGCCACTCTCTCCTCGCTGCACGGATGGTTTCCGAGCTTCGAAAAGACCCCGTTTACTCACGTCTCTCGGTCGCTGATGTCTACGAAAACCCGACAATCTCAACCCTCGCCGACAAGCTCGACAAGTCATCACTTTCAAGAACAGTCTCCAGAACGGAGACGGCTCTGGACAACGGGCCAGCCCAGGCGGAAACAAAAGGGAATCTCGGAGCAGGCCTCGTCCAGACATTCCTCCTCTACTTCGTCTTCGGCTTCCGAGCCCTGGAGTGGATGACACCTTACCTGGTCTTCTTTTATCTCCAACTATCTGGACATTCAATCCTTTCATCTGTCGCGTGGGCGGTTGCCGGGGCCGTCATCATATTTCCTGTTCTTCTCGTTGTAACAGTTGCAGCCAAGTGGCTCGTGATCGGTAAGGTCAAGGCTGGCCGCTACCCGTTGTGGAGCGGGTACTATGTTCGCTGGTGGCTCGTGCAATCCCTCGTAAGCTCCATACCGATCGACTATCTCGAAGGAACACCACTGCTTCCGTTCGTCTATCGGCTGTTCGGCGTCCACGTCGGGCGTAATGTCCAGCTTGCGACTGAGAACATCGCCGCATTCGACCAAGTTACGATAGGCGATGGGTCATGCATCGACGATGATGCGTCTCTTCTCGGCTATACTGTCAAACAAGCACAACTGATCATAGGGCCCATCCGGATAGGCCAGAACTGCTTCGTCGGAACACGCAGCGTTCTATCTGAAGAAACAGAGATGGAGGACAACGCACGCCTCGAGGACCTGTCATTACTCCAGCCCGGTGCGCGCATCCCCACTGGGGAGTCTTGGGCAGGGTCCCCCGCGCGCAAAGTCTCTCGCCCAGATGTTTGGCGCACTGAACGACCTCGGTCTGGCCTGCTCCGGCGCACGCTAACGCCAGTCATATACATCGGCCTAGTCCTCATCCTACCAGTTCTTCTTCTCGCAGCTATCCTGCCGGGCGTCCTCGTCCTCGTCCAGATGAACCCTCTCTCCCATCCATTCTATTACGCCGCCGCTGTCCCACTGGTCGGAGCAACCTTCTCAATCCTCATCATGCTAGAGGTCGTGGTTGCCAAATGGCTCCTAGTCCAGCGCGTTAAGCCCGGAACCTACCGGGTCCACGGGTCATTCTACATCCGTAACTGGCTAGTTGAGCAACTCTACTCTTTGAGTCTTGATCTGACAGCTCAGCTACGCGCCACCCTCTACCTTGCACCCTGGTTCAAGGCGCTGGGAGCGAAGCTGGGCCGTAACGTAGAACTCTCGACAGCCGCCACGCCCACCCCAGACCTGCTCACGATCGAAGACGGGGCTACAATAGCAGACGAGGTCGATCTAGGACCATCCCGCGTCGAAAATGGCTGGATGACAATCGCCCCTACAAAGATCGGCAAACGAGCATTCGTCGGCAATAGCGCAGTTGTCCCCGCAGGCACCACGATCGGCGAGAACTCGCTTCTTGGTGTCCTGACACTCCCACCGCAAGACCCTAGCCAAGCTTCCGAGCCCGGCGGCTCGTGGCTCGGCAGCCCACCAGTCCAGCTTCCACACAGAGAACCCAGCACCAGTTTCTCGGAGAAGCGAACCTACCAGCCAACGCGTAGAGCTCGCCTTGTCCGTGCCGTTGTCGAAGCCTTCCGCGTGACTTTACCTTCGGCCGGATTCATAATCGTCACCACGACTGTTATCTCAGCAACCTTCGCTCTGATGAGCGGACTTGGACTCCTCAAAGCACTGCTACTTCTACCAGTGACATATGGGGCGGCCTGCACGGTCGTGGTTCTAGCTGTTGTACTGGCCAAGTGGCTTGTCATGGGACGTTTCCGTCCCTTCACGCATCCTCTCTATACGACCTATGTGTGGCGGCTTGAGGCTGTTAACGCGCTTTACGAGTTCCTTGCCACACCGTTAGCCCTTGATGCGCTACAGGGGACACCTCTACTGCCTCTCTATTTCCGTTTGTTGGGCGCGAAGGTTGGCAAAGGTGTCTATGTTCACACAACAGGGCTGATCGAATTCGACCTCGTCAGGATTGGAGACCACTGCTGCATCAACCAGGACTCTGTCCCTAGAAGGACCGATTGACATTGACGATGATGGAGTCAGCTGCCAACTTTGTTTATCGCTTCGGCGGTGTGCCTAGTAACAATGCGGGGGTTCGCATCTGGTTTGCGGCTCTTGACGAGCAGCAGGCTGAGATGGCACAGCTCTCATGGCTCTCGACGAGCGAGCATGCCAGAGGGGCGCGCCTGAAAAAGCCACAAGACCGCCGACGATATCTTGCCAGTTGCGTATTCACAAGACACGTACTGAGCAACGAGACGGGTATCCTTCCTGAAAATCTGCAGATTCTTACAGACAAGTATGGTAAGCCTTGCTTAAGCACGCTAGCTGTTGTAGGGTGTCCACCGTCAAAGAGCTTGAAGTTCAACGTCTCGCACTCGGAAAACTTCCTCTGTATCGCTACTGCATTAGGCAGTGACGTCGGTATAGACATTGAGGTTGTGAATCCGAGTCTGGACGTCCTAGCAATAAGCCGGGCTTGTTTTGACCAAAAGAATTACGAACAAGTCCGATGCTCATCCCCAAATGAACGTGTTCTCGTTTTCTATCGACTCTGGACTCGGAGGGAAGCATTTGCGAAAATGCTGGGTCATGGAGTCAACTCGCAACATCTTCATCGCACGCCAACCCCACCCTGGTCTCGAAGAACTCTTGAGTTCACCCTAAAAGAGAAGCAAATTGTGGGCTCGCTAGCTATCGGAACCCCAACATGGTTATTCGACACTGCTTGACGAACAGAACGCACGATTCATTTGTAGCGATCGGAAACCTCGATCTGAAGGACCATCATGAGTTCCTGAAGCTTCGGCTGCACGCCCATCCTTGCCATTCTAGTCCTCGTAGATCTCAAGAACTTCCTCCACGAAATGATGAGCCAACTGGATGTATTCGAGACCCAAAGCTATCGGGTTCGTTAATGCGCTGACAAGGACTTAGACAGGGCAGCCAAAACTAATCTAGCTTGAGCCGTATCACCCATCTGCTATTGTCTATTCGACAAATCATATTTCGCACTCTACACTCGGACACTGATTTAGTGCCATTCGCCAGGAACCACATATGTGCGGAAGTGCGGATCTCTCGCAAGGCGTGTCAGGTAGGTTTGTATTGCTTGCTTTCCTGGCAGCCTTCCGCCCCAGCCGCCAAAGAGTGGGTTGAGATTCGCGGTTACAACAATGCTGCCGGGACGCGTGAGACGGCGAAGATACGGAATGTATCCCGGATATTCGCGCCAGTCACCGTCCGGAAACACTATGTCATACCGGCTCTTTAGCCTGGGAAGGACGTTTTGTCCGCGTCCTCGGAGAACGCGGATGCGCGCGGAGAGCCCTCGTTGCTCGAAAGACTGCTCAGCGAGACTCGCATGATCAGGGTCTTCTTGAATTGTATCCACACAACAATCGGGTCCTGCCGCGGAAGCCATCACAGCGGCAGTGTATCCATGACCACAACCAACCTCCATTATCCGCCGGGCGTGTGTTAATGACGCGAGCACTGCCCACAGAGGAGCCTGTAATGGGTCGCTAGGGAACATGTCGCAACCCCGCCCGTGCTTACGTCGATGCTGGTTCGATAATCCGTAAAGGTCAAGATGAACATCAGCCCGACCACCGTAAATTTTCCTGAGCAACTGCCTAACACTTTTCTTCAAGATCTCACCAAGGCCGTCGGGGCCACAGAGTATTAACGCCTAACAGTCCTCTCAGCTTATGATTCGCTAGTTTGTCTGGACCGGCAGAAAGGGCATATAGAGATCCCGGACCCTACTTTTTTGCGTAAATAGAGTAGTTTGGTAAACCCTTGTCCCGATTGAAAACAAGACTATAGAAACGCTCAGAGATTGACTGAAATGAGTCAAACCCCTTTCTGGAATCGTGTTATCGTCCTCTCTCGCAATCTTGACACGTGCGAGGAATAATCCGCGGTCTTGGCGAAGACGTTAACTATGTAAAATGGTCATATTGGCAATTTCCGGCAAGACTATTTCTTGAAATCCGGTATACCCACCATGTTCGAGGAAGAACCCAAGGCACGATGCCCAGACTGCAGTCAATCCCTCACATTCATCCGAACAAAGACGCACCAGAAGCGATGGTACTGTTACGCCTGCGAGAAATACGTCGACCGTCCCACGGAGCCAACACTCGTCAAAGACGCACACGCTAGAATCGAGGCCCTTAATGGCCTTCAGGTAATAGATTCCCATGGCATGATCGTCGGCCGGGTCCGCAAAGCCATCTCAAACGATACCGGCGATGTCAAATCATTCGTCCTCTCTGTTGACAAGGAACAATTCAAAACCCTACTAGACGAGAGAGATCTACCGCGCGAATTTGAACTCGGACACGAGAAAATCGCAACTGTCGGAGACGTCGTAATCCTGTCGGACGTGTTCTCGCCAAGTGCATTCGCACCGGCGAAACCCCCTGAAGAATCTCCGAAGATCGGTAAGTGCTCAAGATGCAGCGCCCCACTCATAGCAGGCGCAAAACATTGTATCAAGTGCGGCGCCTTGTTGACCTCGGCCTCATGCGTATCATGCGGAACATTGAACCCGACCGAGGCTAGGTACTGCAAGAACTGCGGAAACAAGCTGACCTAGTTTGGGAACGCCAGTCTCGAGTAGGTCTCATCTTCAAGATCGCGGCCTTCTTGAGGGTCTAAATAGTCGGCGGACTGTTTCGAGCGAATCCGAATCAGGGGCCACACCGGGTGTCAGATACTAAGGAAGATCTATGGTTAGACCTTGACCTCGCGGCTGCGAATGTGAATCGGGCCGGGACTGTTCTCGGGTCAACTATCGCCGTCTTTACCTTCCTCCTCTTTTTCCTCTACCCTCGCTATTCCTCAGGACAGATCGACTCAGTTCTGTTCCAGATCACTTTAATGATAATAGTGTTGACCATTCTTTCATTCAGCTTGTGCATACTATTCTGCTACCGAATTGGCGTCTTGAAAATGAGCGGTGCCGAGAAACATGCAAGTATGCAAGTAGGAGCACTACTCTGGGTCATTGGCACACTCTTTGCAGTGTTGGAACCAGCTTTGATATTGTTCACAATTGGACTCAACCTTGTCGGCGCCGTTGCGCTGAGCGCATGGCTATTGTACACCTTCCTCACCTTGCGCGATGCAAGAAGGTACCAGGTTTATTCCAGACGACACGCGAGCAGAAGTTGATCCCATATTAGAAAAGGGAGTATGACACGGGATACCCTTGCTGACGTCTTGACTCGTGTCTCTTTCTCCGTCGTCATCTGGATCGCTCAGAATTGGTTGCCCTTAGGGCAACTAGTGTCTTGGAGTCTTCCTGGGGTTCCTACGTAAGCGCAAATCTGCAGATTCCGTTCTAGAATGTCCGGACTCATCCCTGATCGCGTGGGTTAGAGCCAACAACATGACCGGAGAAAATTGCCTTGAGGAATATGACTAGCACGGTACCTGAAAGGAGGCTGGCCCTGATTCACAGGGTCATAGTGCCAGACCAAGAACATCCGAAAGAGTACGCCATTCTCGTAACGGATCGCCGGTCGATCTTCATTCGTCAGAAAAAGACGAGAGGCAACTTTTGGCTGCGTCGCGAGATCAGCTATGGAACTGCGCTAATCACCGATCTAATACCCAAGACTCTCGAAGATTACCAGCAAACCAGCGTGGAATCACTTACCGCTGATAGCACAAACATCATGGTCCACCACGAAGCAGTTATCTCGCTAGCAATGAAGAAAGAGGAGCAGCAACCCCGAAAGTACGACTTTTTCGTCCGGCTAACGATGAGAATGCAACGAGAGGAATTTCAGGTATACGACTTTGAAATGAACTATCGGGAGAGCCCGAACTCTGAGACCATGATTAAGTTCTACATGGTGCCCTTGGGAGCGTATTTCAAGCCCAGAAGACAAACCCAGACTAGGGAAACAATCCTCCGAGAATACGCCACGGATGCGTTAGAGATTTTCCAGAAGGTTCTTCCAGCCAAGATCGTGGCTTATTAGGCTATTCTTGGCATAGGATGGAATGCCTTGCCGATAGATAATCACGACCCTATCGCTGTTTCTTGGCCAGGCGCTGGACCTATCTTTGGAGGTTCTTTGATTGAAGCCTTCTCGGTATGAGTCGGAATATTGCGACCCCTAAGAGCCCAGCAAGAATCAGCAGTCCATAGTAGTTGAGAAAGTAACGCCCCAGAGCAAAATTCGCTCGGACCCAGTTCTGCATATTCACATTCGAGCTATACTCTTGCACAAGGCCACCGTAGATTAGGATCATTACAATGGCCTCGACAAGCGCAATCGATAGAGCCTTTGACGGCAGACCGAACAACCTTTTTCCAGCCCGCTTCGCCTCCATGACAACTCCAAGGACAGCTGGGGATTCTTGCGAAGTGCTCTTTCGCCCAACCAGCACCTCCAGTTCGTACAAAGCCGACTCAATCCGACTGCTTGCCCGCCAAGTTGTCCTCATCGCAAGATAGTAGGTACAGAAGCTTACTCCACCGATCAAAAGAGGTATGGAAACCGGGAGGAGAAAAGCCGACACAGAAGAGTCCCATGGGATCCGATCGCCCAATCCCAATCCTCTGAGACCGCGAGTAGAATAGACCCAAGCAACGGTGCCGACTCCAATTGTGATGAGTCCGAGTGCAACCTGGGCTCTTCCCTTCCAACCGGCATCGGGCGTGAATACTGCCTGAACGCCCTTCTGGGCCGGCCGCCGCTTTCTTTTATCGCCGCCGTTAACGCCGTTGGCCAAAGATGATTCAGTCCGCTGCTGATCCAAGCTTGGTTAGAACGGTGTCTGCAAGAGAGCCTTCCAACAGCTCCTTTGTGAGACGCCGGTATTCTTCCGAGGCGGCGTTTCTGGGGCTGTAGATGATGCCTGGTATTCCTTTGCTGGGGGCCTCTGCCATCCGGATAGATCGTGGGATGACGATTTTGAGTATGTGTTCTCCGAACGAGGTTCTGAGTTGTTGGACAATTTTCTTTGACAGTCCTGTTCTCTTGTCGTACAGGGTGAGCAAGACTCGGTAGTCGAAATCGGTTTTCGCACGGGATTTTACGATCCGCATGAACTTTAGCAATGTCGGCAGACCGTCCATTGACAAGAATTCGGATTGTACCGGCACGACCATTAGGTCGCAGGCGACGATCGCGTTAACAGTAAGGATCCCGATGTTTGGTGGGCAATCAATCAGGATCGCGTCGTACTTCCTCCTCGCAACCGATAGAATCTCTCTTAGTACGAATTCGCGGCCTGGAATAGAGGACAGTTCGACCTCTGCTCCGGCAAGGTCCAGGTTGCTGGGGACAAGTGTAAGATTCTCGACCTTGGTTCCAAGCATTACTTCTTCGATCTTTCGCGACTGAGCGAGCGCATCGTAGACCGTGTAAAGAAGTTTGGATTTCTGGAAGCCGAGACTGACTGTTGCGCTTCCCTGGGGATCAAGGTCCACGAGGAGAACTCTTCTTCCTAGTTGTGCCAACGCGGTGGCGAGGTTGACGGCGGTTGTGGTCTTGCCGGTTCCTCCTTTGTTGTTCGCGAAGCTTAGGATCATGGTCGGGAACTGCTCGTAAGTCTGAGGGTTTGGTAAGAGATTCATTTGCAGATCAAGTTGCACCCAGCATCATCGGTGTTGTCGGATTTGGCAGGAAAATGATCGGTGCTTGCGAACTTTTGGAGCTTTGCCCTCGACACTATATTACCAGTAATGCGAACCGAATGCCCACGCTGTTAGATAGTAGATGAGGAATAAACTCCCTCCCCGACAACGTTTACATTCCCGGCGACAAGAAACGCGCCCTCAGAACCCTCGGATTCACATTTTCGTGTAACTCGCCAATTGTCCGGAAAAACATCAACCCGATTGCATTTTCGATGCTGCTCGCTGACCGGATTCGACTGACTAGATTGCCAGATGTAAACGAAGTCTTAATCAGCAGACGGCCCGTTTTTCGATTTTGATGAACCGCGAAAACATTCCTCCACAGCTAGCATCTGCGAAAAGAGAGGCCGCTACCCGCTTCTTGACCAGCAGCGCTAGAACAGCGTATTCGACCAGAGCAGTTTCCTACCAGCTCGACCTGAATATTGTTGGAGTGGGAATAGGTAAGAAGATCAAAGGCGGACAACCAACGGCGACCGACGCGGTTCGAATCTATGTAAACAGGAAATTTCCCAAAGCACAGATTCCCCAACCACAACAGGTTCCCGTTGCAATACGTGGGGTTCCGACGGATGTCGTTGAGACTGGCCGGTTCCGAGCTTTCACTATGCCGCCAGCACCAACCACTCCTCGCGACCGCTTCCGGCCTATCAGACCGGGAACGTCTATCGGCCCTCCCCCAATCGGAAACATGGTGGAAGCGGGGACTTTAGGCGCGATTGTAAAGAGTGGAGGCGCCCTATACATCCTCAGCAACAACCATGTGCTCGCTAACGAGGACAAGCTTCCAGCTGGAACCGCGATCTTCCAGCCTGCTCTTCTCGACAAGGGAAACCAGACGACTGACCAAGTTGCAATTCTATCGAAAACCGTTCCCCTCTCACCGAAGGGAA
This sequence comes from Candidatus Bathyarchaeota archaeon, assembly GCA_005884605.1. Next base: position 4,331 of record VBBE01000046.1, on the reverse strand, counting down.
ATAATAGCGTCGACTGCGCGATCGCCGCGATCGACAAAGCAGTCTCCGCAGACCCTACACTCCTGCCGAAGGTGGGCAAGCTCGCCACTACTTTCCCGATCGACGCGACCGATGGAATGAAGGTCCACAAGGTCGGCCGGACGACAGGCTACACGACCGGCTCCGTGCTCGACGTTAGCGCAGATGTGAATATACAATATGATATTGGAACGTTGACCTTTCAGGGGCAGATTCTGATCGCTCCCGACCAAGGCCAGATGTTCTCGGACGCGGGAGATTCGGGCTCGCTCATCGTCGACAGAGGGTTAGGCAGAGCGACAGGTCTGCTCTTCGGCGGATCACCCAAATCGACAATCGCAAATCACATCTCAGATGTCCTAACAGCGCTCCAAATCCAGCTTGCAGGATAGGTTCAAGTGAAAGATTGTGCTCGGTCCTAGCCCGAGATAGTTGGCGCCTCCCAAGACCCCTACTGACCCCAGAGCCCTCAAACGGAAGGTATCCTCGCAAATACTGCGGCTGCCGGGAGTCAGCGGTATAGGCGTCCCAAGAGGACAGCTTACGGTCTATCTGGAATCAGATTCTGAAGACGTCAGGGAACGGGTCCGAGAGGTTCTGAGAACAGTATCGCCAGATGCAGATGTTGTCTTCATGGTAACGGGAAAGTTCGCTAAGCAGGATTCCTACTAGTCTATGACCTCGGACCCGGTTCAGACGAACGAGATTGCAGAGACGTTTAATGAGCTGGCACATGACCGGTGTTGCAAATACAAGTCCAAGGGCCTAACCGCTAGTTCGGAAGTGCTACTCGGTCTCCTAACCGAGAGTGGTCTGGTTGGAAAGACCGTCCTCGACATTGGCTGCGGGACAGGGTTCTTTGCTTTGGAGACCCTACGACAAGGAGCATCTTCCTGCATGGGCGTTGATCTCTCGTCTGCTGCGATCCATGAGGCCAACGAGTTCGCGAAGGAATCGGGCCTTCAAGATCGGGCGAGGTTCGAGGTCGCGAATGGAGCCTCGATTCAACACCCCACTGCGGATATTGTCGTGATGGACAAGGTCCTCTGCTGTTATCCTGACGCGGACTCTCTTTTGAAGACTGCCGCCGCATCCTCAATCGGGTTATTAGGTTTCGTTGTTCCCCGAGACGAAGGACTGATGAAGCCCGCGATGAGGATCGGAATAGGGCTGATCAACCTTGTTGAGAGGTTGAGAAAAACCGGCTTCCGGCTATACCTGCATCCTCTGAGCTCCCTAGGTAGGCTTCTGATCGACAATGGCTTCCAAAGGTCCAGCAAGGCCAAGTCTCGGTTCTGGCTGGTCTTCCTCTACGAGAGAGCCGGACCCAGTGCCGCCGCGCGAGAATGAACTTGGCTTTGGAAGTTAAACATGTCATTGATCGGTTAAGGTCGATCGGCGACCCGAAAGCGGTCGAAGGCATGGCCCGGTTCGGAATAAGGTCAAGCAATTCATTCGGTGTGTCTGTTCCCAAACTCCGCGCTCTAGCGCGAGAGGTTGGACGTGATCATCTGCTGGCATCGAAGTTGTGGGAGACCGGGCTGCATGATGCGAGACTCCTAGCAACCATGATCGACGATCCTCGACAGGTGACAGTGGCCCAGATGGAGATATGGGTTCGAGATTTTGATTCATGGGATGTTGTAGACGGTTGCTGCGGAAATCTCTTCGACAAGACCCCGGTTGCCATGGCGAAGGCTAAGGAATGGTGCAGACGGGAGGCCGAGTACGAGAAGAGGGCGGGATTTGTCCTTATGGCGGAGCTTGCGGTCCATGATAAGAAAGCGAAAGACCAAGTCTTCCTCGACTTCCTCCCACTCATAATCGATGGAGCTAGTGACAAGAGGAATTTTGTCAAGAAGGCCGTCAACTGGTCGTTGAGACAGATCGGAAAGCGCAATCTCAAACTCAACAAGGCCGCGGTGTCCACCGCGCTGAAGATCCAGAAAATGGAGTCGGGAAGTGCAAAGTGGGTTGCCTCAGACGCCCTGCGAGAGCTGAAAAGCCCCCAAGTCCAGAAAAGGCTCCGGGGAAAAAATAGCGCCGAGAACAAGTGATACCCCTTCACGACACGTTCTTCTCGCAGTTTCCTTTTTCCGTAACTATTCTTTTTTTGTAACTATTTTTTTCTGCTAACTATTATGTGACCCCCCGGGGGTCTGTTTTTCCCGCCCCCCGCCCTTCATGAAACCATACTGGACAACCGGTATCCCGTCTTAGAATCATTGATTCCAGTCTTCTTAGGGGAGAGCTCGCCAGTTTGCCTGCAAGATTGCCCAGTGTGTTACCTTGTTGGATTGGGGTAGGTTACGATAGAAGCATTTGATGATACCCACACTCAATGATTCTTGCCGACCCATCTCTAGGAGTGCGAGAAGCCTACGTTTCGAAAGCTAGTTAGGAACAAGAAGGGAATCGACACCATCCTCGCTACTCTCCTAATGGTCGTCATAGTCGTCGCCGCCTCAGTCATGGTATTCGTATACGCCACCGGACTATTCGGAGCCCTGACACAGGCGCCGAACCTTCAGAAGGAAGCCCTCAGCCTCGAATTCTCCAGCTTCGGACCAAACAATCCGACCTACAACGTCACCCTATACTTGAGAAACACTGGAAGCGCCCCGATCACCCTCGTAAGCTACTACGTGAAAAACTTGAACTCCAGCCAGTACGCGAAGTCCACCTGGACCGGCCCGCCCTCAATAACCCCGACGACACTGGGGCAGGCCCAGCTTCTGATATCTTCAGCTTGCAGCTGCACGAATACTGGAGGCGCGTTCACGTTCTCGACAGGAAACTCGTACACGATAACACTGTTATCTTCCCGAGGCAGCACTTTCTCATACTCCGTAGTAAGATACTCCTGATCAGAGCCCGCTTATCTTCTCATAGAACTCAACCAGGCTACGCGCCGCCGGCTCTTCCTGATTGAAGGCAAAGATCTTTGTCACCTATTGTAGGAATAGATAACTTTGGTCCCGATATCCTTCCCTTGCAGAGCTGCGATGATGTTACCTGGGTCTCCGAGCGACACGAAACGCGTAGGGATCCTCGCCCGCTGCATTATCTTGATCGCGAGAGGATCCAGTAGCTCGTATCGGCCTGCGAAGACTTCCCCGCCCATAGCCCAAGTAAGCAATTTGTCCACGTGAACAGATCGGATTAGCTTCGCTTTCGGGTTCTTCTTCGGATCCTCAGTATAGACACCGTCCACATCAGTACCATTAACAAGAATCTCGGCTCGAGTGATCTCGGCCGCAAGCGCGGCCACGGCATTAGTCGACTGACCAGGTTGCAATCCACCCATAACCACAGCCTTCCCCGCTCCGGCAAAGTGAGGCAGGTCCGACAAAGTCGTGGGAATCTTCGAGGAAGAAGTCAGACCTATCGCTAGACGCAGTAACTCCGCATTAGCTCTCGTGATCTGGATTCCTAGAAGATCACAGGTTGACTCGTCTCCTCCAAGCTTTCTCGCCGTCGCGATATACATTCTAGCATTCTCTCCTCCCCCCGCCACCACTACGAGCTGGTTTCCCTCCTCGACAAACCCTTCTAGAACCTTACCCATGCCTTTGAGGCGGGTCACGTTGGATTTGCGGGGGAATAGTGCGCCTCCAAGTTTCACAACTGCGCGCATTCTCTCTCAACCTTTCGCTACCGTTACGGCTCGGTATATTAGAGTGGAATTGAGGAAATCGGAGCGTTCTAGGTTTCTTTCAAAAACCGCCTCGGAAAAGCTGAATAGGCGTTCCATCAAGGAGAAACGACCCTTTACCGATGCTGTCTTACGCGTTCAAGAGAATCATACGATCCTGGAAGCTCTACGCGTCCCTAATACTCGGGATGATGCTCGCAGCCACATTTTTCGGCGGTATCAACGTAGGGGCAGACACGATCGGGAAACAAGCTCTCGACGCTCAGCTCGCCAACACTCCCGTTGACATCTCACTCAGCCCAGTATCGGGTGGAATATCTGTACCTCGAACATCATTCGACAACGTCGTCCAGAGAGTCCAAGGGGTCAGCGGAGTCGTCTCTGCGGAACCCGTGGGAAGCGTCACCGAACAGTTCTATCCGTACAACGGCTCAATTCCATACATCAAAGCCATTCAGGACAACTCTGTACTATTCCAGCACCTCGCGCTGGTGAGTGGTCGGAAAACGCTTCATGCTAATGAACACGTCATCAACGCTGGCTCGCAGTATGCTCAGAACTACAAGCCAGGCAAGACGGTCAAGTACAGTCTTGGGCAATCCGGACGTAAGTACAACGTGACTCTAACAGTAGTCGGCGAAGTACAACTTGACACGAC
>VBBE01000045.1 GCA_005884605.1 Candidatus Bathyarchaeota archaeon | reverse complement strand
CAAGCATTTTCCCGAGAATAGCCTCGCGGTCGAACCACACAGTGGAACAGGCGGAGTCTACAAGTACGGTACTGCCGGAGTAAGAATCCAGTCACGGATTCTCTCGGGCAATGTTGTCGACAAGATTTGCGAGTGCGCGGAGGAGGTCAATGCCGACATCGTCCTCGTTGGCAGTAGGGGGCTCGGCAATATCGGTAGCCTCGTCCTCGGCAGCGTCTCAGAGAGAGTAGTGCACAAGTGTACTCGGTCCGTACTGGTCGTCAAGGGTGAAAGACTCGAAGGCCCAGACTGGCAGGGACTTTCCTCTGGCCAGAAGTCTGGCGCCTCAAGAGTCTAGGGACCCTTAATCATAGTGCCAGATGCGTCGTTATTTCTCCAACCGAAAATTTGCAGTTGACCTTTTTACTGGTTCGTAATTGTCGTCCCGGCAATCCCTTCGAGGGCCTCTTCGGCCTTTTCCAGAGAAGCAATGACCACTCTTCTCCCTGAAGAGCCGGACAGGAAACTGACCGCGCTTTCGATCTTGGGACCCATACTGCCTGCCGGGAACTGGCCTTCCGCGAGATACTTCTTGCACTCTTGCACGGTTATACTGTCGAAGGCTCGCTGATCCGGCTTCCCGTAGTTGATGAACACCTTCTCGACATCCGTCAGGATGAGCAGAGTCTCAACTCCGAGAATCTTCCCTAGCAAGGCAGCCGTTCGATCCTTGTCCAAGACAGCTTCAACGCCTCTTAGCCTACCATCCTTGTCTCTCATCACAGGGACTCCACCCCCACCCACGCTAATCACTACAGTCCCAGTTTCGAACAGGCGAATGATCGTTTCCTTCTCCAAGATGTCCAAAGGCGTGGGAGAGGGAACTACTCTTCGATAGCCTCGTCCACTGTCACTGATGATATGCCATCCTTTCGACTCTTGAAGGCGGCGCGCTTCCTTTTCAGTGTAGAATGGTCCTACGGGCTTTGTTGGATTCTTGAAAGCCGAATCTTTCGGGTCGACGAGGGTCTGGGAGACTATTGTCGTAACAGGAATGTGTTGTCCTGCTGATTCTAGCTCGCTGCGGAGTGCTCGCTGGAGCATGTAGCCTATCATTCCCTGGCTCTCAGCCCCGCAGACATCCAGAGGCATTGGCGGCAACGTCTCTTTTGCTATCTCATTCTGTAACAGAATGTTTCCGACTTGTGGTCCGTTGCCATGTGTGATGGCGACTCTCTCGCCTCGGCGGAGAATCGCTGCAAGGTGCTTAGCGGTGTTCTGCACATTCGCTTCTTGTTCTTCCGCTGTCCCTTTCTGGCCGTGTTTGAGAATGGCGTTGCCTCCTAGACTTACCAGCACTTTCATTCGCTGAACCTAGTTCGAGGGTTTCCGGTTGAGGACGCAGGTCATGCAGCGGATGCCTCCGTATCCTCCTGTAATCTCCTGTAGTTGGAGCGACGTCACGTCGATAGAAAGTTCTTGGAACTCACGTTTGTGTGGGAAGAACTGGTCGGACTGTTTGAGCCTCGCCAAGTCCTTTCTCGCTTCCTCCAAGAGGGCACGGTAACGATGCGGGTCAGCCAGCGCCTTTGCCTCCAGGTTTATCAGGACTTTCTTTACCACCTTCTCAACCTCGATGGCTAGGATGCTGTGGTCTTTTACGCATAGGAAGTTTGACGCGTAGCACATTTGTTCGAGGGTCGTTATGGGAACAATGGTGAATCTGTGACTCATCAAGTACTCGTACAGGTTGGGAGCCTTGCTCATCCTCTTGTAATGTCCAAGGGATGATCGCTGGTAAACCTCTACCTTGGCCCGTTTCAAGAGTGGAATGCATCCGACGGCGATATTCTTTCCGGGAAAATTGAGGTAAGTGTCCAGATGCATGTTGATCATCGGATCAGGCTCGTCACCAGGAATCAGGGGATGGGCTGGCTGGTGAATCACGGCAACCTCCTCGAAGTTGGTCCCGCGTCGGAGAACCTGACTCGCACCGTTCAAATTTGTTCTATCGCCGATTCCGATCATCGCGATTTTACCCGCCGGTATGAAATCGCCTCCCTCGAATGTTCCAGGCGCCTTGACGCGATTGACTATTTTCGCGCCGGCCATCTCCAATATGGTGCTCGTGATATCCGGCTCCATCCGACGCTGCGGCTTCGACATTCTGCCAACAATCAAGCCAAGGTCGGAGGCAACTTGCTGGTCCCGCATGAAAAACAGATTCGCGAGGGGCACATCGAGCTGTACCCGGGGGTACATCATTCTGACGCCCCTCTTCTGGTCCAGTCTAATGCTAGGCCTGAAAACCAAGACGCTGAAGATGGTCTCTATGCCTAGCTCCGGTAGGTTCCTCTCGAATTCGCGCCGCGCTCTCTTGACTTCAGCAACTGGACCCTCGAACTTCACTATCCCTTTCGCATATTTCGTCAGCATCCCAACTAGCTCGGGGTCCTCCCTCGCCAGTTTGATCGCGAGGTGTTTCAGTCGGTGGACTCTTACCCCGGTCAGGTCGAGTGCGTGTTCAAGTTCTCTATGCTCATGGATGGCCTCGTCCATGTTGAAGGCTCGTTCGTAGAGGAACGCGAAGGGTTCGATGAGCCCGAAGAACATCTCAGTTCCCGGTCTGTGAATCACAACATCCTGTAGAGAGTCCCACTCTGCTCTGACTTTGGAATCCAAGAAAGCCCCGCCAAGGCTACTTCTGATGCAAAAGCCACTCTAGCACAGATGCGGCACCGTAGAGCTTGTTCTCGCCTTGCTGCCAGACAATCGACTGTTTGCCCTCGATCGCATCATCAGTAATCTCAAGACCCCTGTGCGCCGGGAGGCAGTGCATGACACTAGCGTCTTTCTTGGCTACCTTCAGAAGATCATCGTTGATCTGGTAGCCGTTGAAATCCTTCATTCTCTTCTCCTTCGAAGCCTCGTCACCCATGCTGACCCAGACATCCGTGTACAACAAATCTGCATCCTTAGCGGCTTGTAGGGGATCATGTGACACATCAATATTGCCGCCTGCGGTCCGCGAGGTTTTCTCCGCTTCACTGAGAACTGTCGCGTTCGGCTCGTAACCTGCCGGGCATGCTACAGAGATGCTCATGCCCTCCAGTGCCCCACCGAGAAGTAGAGAGTTGCAGACGTTGTTCCCGTCACCGACATAAGCGAGCTTCAATCCTTTCAGCTTCCCCTTCACCTCTTGAATGGTCAAAAGATCGGACACGATCTGGGTCGGATGCTCAAGGTCGCTCAACGCGTTGATAACGGGTACTCTCGAATACTTCGCCAACTGCATCACGGTGTCGTGCGAGTAGACCCTCGCAACAATCCCGTCAAGATACCCGCCCAGAATCCTTGCCGTATCTTTCACCGGCTCGCCTCTGCTAAGCTGAAGCTCGTTGGCGGCCAGGTAGATTGAGTCCCCACCAAGTCTGCGAGCGGCAACCTCGAAGCTCGCCCGGGTCCGAGTCGACGGCTTCTCGAAAAGCAGTCCGGCAATCTTCCCCCTTAGTGTGGCGAGAGATCGTCCTCGTTTGATGAGGGTCTTAATGGCCTTGGCTCTCGCGAGAACTCTGTCCATCTCTAGTCTGGAAGCGTCGGCCACCGAAAGGAAACTTTTCAATTTGAGACTCTCGACATCCAGTGAGACTGCAAGACGGGCCTAGTATGTGAACTTCATGTCACATGCCCCTGCTTGATTCGACGATGTTTGTTGATGGCAATAAAACAAGCGTAAAATAGATTCTTTCGGATGGTCTCGAATCCTCACATGGTTACGGCTAAGCAGCCGGCGAGTGGACCAGGGTCCGGCAAAATCGATCACGTAGTGATCATCGTCAAGGAGAACCACTGCTTCGACAATTACTTCGGCACCTTCCCCGGAGCTAACGGGATGACAATGCCGAGGTCGCCCAATCCGCCGCCTCGGGACCCGGACCATCGGCACAGCGCTTGGCTAACTCGGCAGGCGACTTCTGTCCGCCAACAGTTCGTCGAGGCTGAAATACCAGCTTACTTTGCATACGCTAGAAAATTTACGCTCTGCGACCAGTATTTCACCGACGTCGCTGGGCCTTCGACGCCGAACCATTTGATGCTGGTCGCTGCCGACTCTCCCTTCATAGACAGCCCGAAGCCCGGAGACACTTCTAGAATCTCCTCCTCGCTTCCGCTAAGCCTTGAAGCCACAAACTGACTTGGGGCAACTATGGAGGATACGCGTTTCAATATCTGATCGGTGTTGGCGGGAGGAACAAGTCCACCTCTGACCAGTTCGCAAATGATGCGCTTGCTGGAAAACTGCCCAGCGTCTCCTGGGTCCTGGCTCCAGGCCAGTTTGATGAACATCCACCGGATCCTGGTAGGGGCCGGATGGGAAATGTTACGACTGGCATGCAATGGACTGTCGACCAAGTAAATGCCATCGTTAAGGGCGGGCTCTGGTCGAGAGTTGCCATCTTCGTGACCTGGGATTGTTGGGGTGGATAGTATGACCATGTGGACCCGCAGAACGTCGAAGCTTGGAAGCTTGCGACGCCGCAGCCATCCTACAAGGGAACACAGTTCCGTTACGGCTCGCGGGTGGGCTGTCTTGTGCTCAGCCCGTTTGCTAGATCCGGCTACATCTCGAAGAAGCTACACTCGCACGTGAGTCTTGTCCGTTTCTGCGACTCCGCATTCGGACTGCCTACGCTTAACCAAAGGGACGCGCAGGCCGATGACATGTCGGACTGTTTCGATTTCAATCGACCGCCTGCTCCGCCACCGGCATAGCCGCGTCTTTGCCGAAGTGGGCTTTCGGACGGTCGTGTTGACTAGATTCTCCAGCAGAAACTTGTCGAGCATTAGAGGCAACTACATGTACCAATTCGATTGAACGATCGTCTAAGCGTTGCCGTCCCTTGAAATCATACTCTCTGCCTTCCTCGCAATCTCGCTAACAGCGACAATCATCTCAAGCAAGGCCAGAGTTCCCTACACGATCATTCTCGTGCTCTTCGGAGTCGCGATAGCCGGCTCCTCACTCTCCTCCATCCTAGGAGTTAGCCTGCTCTACGACAGCTTGGTAGGGGGAGGCCTATTCGTCGGACTTGTCCTCCCACCATTACTCTTCGAAACAACGATGAACATTCGATTCGAAGAGTTTCGAGCTGTCGCGAGACCTGCTCTCCGGCTCGCCACGGTGGGAGTTGTCATTGCAACGGTTGTCGGAGGAATATTTCTCTGG
>VBBE01000019.1 GCA_005884605.1 Candidatus Bathyarchaeota archaeon | reverse complement strand
AACTCCACCCGTTCATCCTACCGCGATACTTTCTACCCTGACCATTACCCCTACGGTAGAGGGATCGGATGCCCTCGATATTCTCAAGAACTATTGCTGTTCTCCGCTGGACTGCCACAGCAAAAATCGTCTTTGTGGCGTTGTGGAGCAGATGACCAGTCCTAGAGGTTCTCCGCTGTCCGTACATGGAGGCTATCGCTGTTCTTATTCTATCATCGTTCCGTGTGAAAGAGGCGACGATAAGCACAGTAGTCTTGGCTATTCTCACACACTTCGAGAGATCATACTGATGGGTCTGAGTGTCGTTTCCAACCGTTAGATTGCGGAGATTACGGTCCACACCGATCGTGGAGCGGCATTCTATCCTGGGAGTGTCGCGGGCGATGCAGAGGCTCAGTCTGTTCCGGGTAAGGGTGAAAAAGCGTACCTTGATCCCTGGCTGAGATATGATCTCTAACGTATGACTTGTCAAGGGTATGCTGAAATGTTTCCCCCTGGATACCGGAATATGCAAGTATCCGTTCTCTATCTTGAACCCGTAGCAGGAGACGAGCTGCTGTCTGAAAGCATACACGGTCCTAGTGATGAAACCTCTCCGGATAGACTTCTTCCTAGCGGCAAGTATTCCCGCAGCCCGAGATATAGCGCAGAGCTTGAAGTAGCTAGGAGAATCGTACGGGGCGAGCTCGTTGTAAGCGAGGAGGGAAACTCTTCTCAGGGTAGTTGCATCGTAAGCCAGAGCGATCCTTATGGCGTCGTTGATCATCCTCCTGAACAACTCCAACAACCTTAGAACGTCTTGCGTTGGAATGTAGTATTGCCAGACCGCCTTGACTGCCAACACGACGAAGAGAGGCCAAAAGCCTGCCTATAAGTCGGACAGGCACCCGACGATGAGTTAACAGGCGACCATGGTTAAAGCTGAACTAGCTCGCGCTGGTGTAGTCAACCCCAACGGAGAATCAAGTAATGAGAAGCGAAGCCTGACTAACCATTGACAAAACCCAATCTGTTGATCACAACCGATGTCGTTGACCCGGCTAGCATTCGGGGGCTCTCCAAATATGGAAAGGTTTTCAGCACGACTGCACTTGACGAGCCAGCGCTGAATCAACTCTTACCGTCGATAGACATCCTTCTCGTGTTCTTTTGGCCCAGCTTCCTGACTCCTGAAAACTTGTCGAGGATGAGCAATCTGCGACTTATTCAGAGCATCCTCGCTGGTGTAAACCACATCCCCTTCGCCCAGCTCGACAAGAAGGTCGTTGTTTGTAGTAATGCGGGCGCCTATTCAGACGAGGTTGCCGAATACGCCTGGTCTTTGTTGCTATCGGCCGCGAAGAGAATAGTTGACTTTCACAACGCGGTCAAGGCCGAACAATGGAGTTTGAGGCGAACATTAGGAGGCAAGGAAGTGACCATTATGGGAGAAAAGACGCTGGGCATTCTTGGATATGGAGGCATAGGGTCCGCTGTAGCGCGAATTGGTAGGGGGTTCAACGTGAATATCTATGCGTTTTCGAGAAAGCCAGTTCGAGAGAAAGATGTGAGAGCGTTTCAAGGGGACAAAGGGCTGTCGAGGGTCCTTGCCAAGAGCGACGCAGTCATAGTCTCGCTTCCCTTAACCAAGTTAACCAACAAGATCATTGACGCTGACAAACTTGCCACGATGAAGAAAGACGCGATACTTGTGAACATAGCGCGTGCAGAGCTCGTGGACGAAAGCGCGCTCTACGAGTACCTGAAAACAAACCCGGACTTTCGATACGCCACCGACGTTTGGTGGTATCGAGAAGGAAGGGAGTCCCTCAAGACCGTCAGTCCTTTCTTCGAATTGTCCAATTTCATCGGAACACCTCACGCATCAGGTCCATCGAGTTTAGCCACCGGAAAGCCAGCCAAGTTTGCTGTCGCTAATGTTATTCGGTTCCTTAGGGGTCTCAAACCAAAGAACATCGTAGATCCTGCGGAATATCTCGTCACGAACAGGCAAGAATACTAGATTCTCATCATCCGCTAATCGTCTTGGCAAGAAGATCCAATGACACATTACCGCCCGATATGACTAGCACAACCTTCTCACCGAGCTTCTCCAAATCCTTGTTGGCGAGTAGAACTGCGGCGGGCGCCGCTCCGGACGGCTCGGGGAAGATGTGGGCTTCACGAATCAATAGCTTCATTGCGGCGAGAATCTGGTCGTCTGATACGTTGTAGACCCCGTCAACGTACTTCCTGGACGCTTCAAGGGTCAGTTCTCCTACCGCTGATGGGATAAGCCCGTCCGCGATGGATTTCGGCGAATCGAACGTGACAATCTTGCCAGCCTCCAGCGCTGCTTGGAGCTTCGGCGCGCCTTGCGGTTCGACCCCGTAGACCTTCGCTCCTAGTTTTAGCGACTTGATCGCCGTGGAAATACCGGCTATGAGACCTCCGCCACCTACTGGAACAATCACCGAATCGAAGTTGTCTAGTTGATTTGCTATCTCTAGCCCACAAGTTCCTTGCCCCGCGATGATGTCAGGGTCGTTGAACGGATGTACGAGTGTCGCTCCGGTCTTGCCGACTATTTCCTTAGCCTTGGCATCACGATCGGTCGTATATTTTCCATATTTTATCGCTTCAGCACCATACTCAATGATCGTGTTGACTTTCTCCTGGACAGCTGTCTCCGGTAGTATTACGGTGCATTTCTTTCCGAGGAGTCGAGAACTGTAGGCTACTGCCATTCCGTGGTTCCCGGAGGAAACCGCGACGATGTTCTTCGCTGACAATTGGGAAATCTTGTTGTAGGCTCCACGAATCTTGAAAACCCGTATAGGTTGGAAGCATTCGAGCTTCAAGTAAATACGGCGGCCAAATCTCTTCGAGAGTGACGGCGACTCAACGAGCGGGGTCTTGGTCGCAACTCCCTCGATCCGCTTACTCGCCGCAACAATGTCGGCCAGCCCTGGCAAATGGCTTTGGATCATAACTAGGTCTGACAGTCGGTTTCCCACGCTTGAGATTAAAGGTGCGCTGACATCGGCCGAAAATCGCCTATTATCAGGCCTGATGCCAGCGTTGGCTCAGGTCCAGCCTTCTAGGGAGTGCTTAGTCGCTTGAGCTGGCCAAGCACCTTTTGGCGAATATGGTCCGGGGATGGAAGCATCTTAGATAATCTTCCTTTCGAAAGGAGTGGTGCGAGTAGCTTCCCCATTGGTCCTCCGCAGTTCGGACACTTCGGCGCACCCACCGTCAAGCCCGTTATTTTCTCCCTCAGGCACTCATCGCATCTCCAGACGGTTTTCCTACCGCCCAACTTCCCCCTCTTCGCCACAGGCTTCCCGTCAGCTTCCACAATGTCCAAAGCGAAGTCGATGCTAGGCGCGTTGCTGACCGAGGTTCCAACCCCAAATCCGTCTACTCCCGCGAGAGATAGTTGAGCGACCGTTTCATCGTTGAGTCCACCTGACACGAAAATCTTCACGTGATTGTATCCTCTTGAGTCCAACTCCCATCTCACCTCTCGAATAATCTCGGCAAGATTTCCACGCCTTGAACTAGGCGTATCCAGCCGGACCCCAAATAGATCCTTTCCAAGCGCTTCGGCGGCCAAGATGGATTCTATCTTCTCATCGTAGTAAGTGTCGACGAGAGCGATTCTTGGCACCTTTTTCGGCATGTGTTTGTTGAAGCTCTTCCAAGCCTTGACCTGGTCTCTCATCGCAATTATCAGCGAGTGAGGCATTGTGCCCGCGGGATCTTTTCCGAGAAGCCTTGCGCCTACAATGCTGGAGACGTCATCGAAGCCGCCGATGTAGCAGGACCGGTCGATCATAGGGGCCAGGGCGGGATGGGCTCTGCGAATCCCAAAGGAGAGGAGAGTTCTCTCGCCGGCCGCTTTTCTCACCCGCGCCGCCATCGTTGTGATCCCGGATGCCTGGCAGAGAAGTCCGAGCAGTGGCGTCTCGTAGAGACAAAAGTCCAGGTATCGGCCCTCGAGTACCATCACCGGCTCTCTTACGCCTTCCACGTCACTTGAATGAAACAGAGTTCCTTCTGGAAAAGAGTGAACATCGATCGGTACGCCCTCTAGAAGATGAGCTGCCTCCTCAACCCCAGCTAGGATTCCCCATTCCCAGTTCCTAGGAAGCGAGCCTGTCGTTATCTCGGCGGTTACTGTGAGATCGGATATTCCTTCCTTTTCAAGAATCCCCTTTGTGCGTGTGAAGTAGACGTCTGTTGTTTCTGCGTTCTTGATCTCGTCCTCACTTGCCACCTGGAACTTTCTCAAATTCGTCACTGTCGCGGTCCCCTTGATCGAATTATAATCTTAGGGTAGGAGACTTCCCTCTTTCTGGACAGCATCTGACAAGTTATAACTAGGTTGAGAGACCGTCGATAGTACAGGTTAGTTTGACGTGAGATCACTGGAAGAACTCGCGAAAAGCGCTCGCGAGCTGAAGGAACGCGGCATGTCCACGTACGAAATAGCTGATGAGCTGAAAGTTCAAGCAGACACGGTAGTCTGGCTCCTGCTCCACGGCAAAGAAGGAGTCAAAACAAAGGAAGCATACGATGTCTACGTTAACTGGAACCCGATAGGATCAAGTGTTCGACGCCTAACCCTAGTCGGCCGAGCAATGGCGGATATGGTCCGCGAAGCAGTAGAAGCCGGCCTGATGGAGGAGCCTGAAGTTGTCGCGGGGATCGAGAGCGGCGGAATGGCCCTCGGACTAATCGTCGCGAG
>VBBE01000018.1 GCA_005884605.1 Candidatus Bathyarchaeota archaeon | reverse complement strand
CTCTCACTCCTAAACTCGAAACAATACCCTAAGGAATTTCTCAGACAGATCCCGAGGCATGAATAGTCCAATCGGTTGTCTTATAGCCATGGAGAGAGCAATGGCGCCCCCACAAGGTCGGATGTATAGATGAACGCTCCGAGCTGGGTTCGAGACGTTTTTGAGCATTATTTGATCTGCGAATTCACATCCATAGACAATGGAAAGCCGGTAACATTTCCACTTCTCTTTTTCTACAATGATGACGGGCATAGGTTCGTTGTGACATCGAGCATACTGTTCTCTCGAAAGATTGAGCATATGAAGAAGAACCCGAAGGTCTCGTTGCTCTTTTCCAATCCAGAAGGAAGCGGCGTCGAGAAACATGTCGTCCTCGTCCAGGGCGTTGCAAAGTGTGATGATTCTGATCTTGACCATGGCTGGGAACGGTACCTGCCCATGTGGCGCAAAAAGGAGCCATACATCGACGGATTCCTAGCGGCCCGAGAACAGTTCGCCTGGTTCTGGAAGAGAATCGTTGTTGAAGTAGAACCGAAGAAGATACTTGCATGGAAGAACGGGGACACCGCGAAACCCGCGGAGGCAATCAACCTTTGACCTCCTTAGATCTCGTCGACCCCGACAGACTATCACGGTTCAGATATGGCGTAGTCACTTGGATCGATAAGGATGGCTTCCCGTTCAGCGTCGCAACCGACTTCCTCTTGTCCGAGAACGGTGAAATTCTTCTGAAGAGACCCAGCGTTCCCGCAATAATAACTGGCGGTCGCGTCGGAGTTCTCTTCAACCACATAACCGGGATTCCAACGGGCGGTTATACCGACCGACGCTACATTCTAGTGTGGGGCAGAGTTAGCGAAGATAAGGGGTTCCTAAAACTTCACGCTGAAGAACTCTCCGAATGGGACGAGAAGATTCTGCCCTTTGACAAGCTTTGCGCCGCTGCTGTGCCACAAGCAAAGAGGTACCTAGAGAGTCTTCAGCCTTCCATAGACGCCTGATCCTCGTCAACAGGCTCCCTACTTTCCGGGGGGAGCGCGGTTGACTCGGCGAGAAGCGTCATTAGGCTGGGAAGATCGAGTTCGGCACGCGTTCGCCAGCCAAGCTTGACTAGTCCTTCTTCATCTTCTTCCAGGTATCCAGATCGGAGAAAGGTGTCCATCAGTGTTAGAGCTCGCCAGCGTCCAGCTTTGTTGCCGATGACGGTTTCCAATTCTTTTCTCTCGCTCTTCCCCTGTTTGGAAACTACAAGCGCCAAGGCGGCCGCTAGGGCCGCGAGATTGTCGATTCGCCACCCACACAGTCTTGCTTCCTTGGAAGTCAGCGTTCCTTTGAGACGGACGAAGTAGCGCGATTCTTCTTCCCCAGCTTCAGGGACTTGTTTGAAATCGGATTGGTTCTGGGGTTCGACCTTCTTGACTTCGAGATCCAGATCTTTCAGGTTTTCGTCTAGCTGTTCCAAGATTTTCGTGTAGCCTTTTCCGAGCCCTGTTCTCAACTCCCAAGATCTAGCCCCGGGAACCCTTCCTCGTTTGAAGAAGAGCATATGGGCTGCGCGCTTGACTCGCTCGTTGTAGAAGGTTGGCTCGTTTTTTACTTCGCCCGTACCAAGGCCTCCTTTGTGATTGGAATAGGAAAGCTGAGTGGTGATCCTTTGGGGTGAGGATCGGGTTTGGCGTTGGGGACTAGAACCATAGTGTTACCCTTTCGTTGCAAGTTCGCGTATCCGTAACTGACAAGAAAGCTGACTAGTTGGGCTCGGATGACAGTGTGCGCAAAGTTTGATGCCTTGATGAAATTCCAATAGTCAACGGTCTCATCCTCCCCGGCTCTCTCCTTGAGCTCATTCCAGAGATCCTGCATCTTCCTTGTGTAAGTCCTTTCGTCGACAACCCGCATCCGGGCTAGTTCACCCAAGTCGGTTGCTGCAGGATTGTCGAATGGTCCGAGGTGAAGTCGTTTTCTTCTCTCGAAAAACGAAAGCATGTGTTCCCAAAATTCCTTGGCCTCTTTTGTGGATGCGAGCGTGAGCTGTTCGAGTTCCACTATCGGATGCCATGAGAGAAGGAGAAACTCTGCCAGTTGTTCCCTCGAAAGGGAGTCGAGTTTCTGTTTTACCATGCTGGGATCGATGAAGAGGGAACTGGACTGGAATCTGAGATGAGCGCTTTGTAGTCCTACGACTCTAGCGACACTCGTGATTGCTCGCATATCGAGCAAGTGGTCCTCTAACGTTCGCAACTGGTTTGAGTGCCGTCTGATGATGCTCAACGCCTCGGCGATGTCTAAGAGGAAGGGGTTGAATTTGCGGTTCTCGATTGATATACAGGTCTGGATTAACTCCTCTAATTCTCGTTTTCCGGAGAATCGACGCATCTTTTCAGTCGTGGTCATGCTAGCTCCCTGACCATGGAACTGCCCTCGACGTTCTGGACGACGATCACGTGGACATTGTCCTCCGGAAGTGTCACTTGTCCAGGGGTTATTGCGATATACTGGCTCGAGTCGGTTGCTTTTGCTGCAGCATGGATGAGCTTGGATATCGTTTCCCTGTTTCGCGGGTCCATATGAACATCGAACTCATCGATTGCTCGGAACGGAGATGAGATGAATTGTTGCAGGGAGAGGAGGAACGCAATCAGTGCGACCGTTCGTTCGCCCCCGCTCGGGGCTAGGCCATCGAGCGAGACCGGCTCGTTTCCCTTGAATCCTGCGAAGAGCTCAAGGCCTGCTTTCTCGATATCTTTGGTGGCCTTGATGACGATTCGTCCCTTTGATTCTACCTCAGACAGCAACGCGTTGTATCTTGCGGAAAGCTCTTCCAGCAATTTATCCATGACAGTTTTCCATCGCTCGAAGCGTGCTCTCAGCTCGCTCAGAACTTCGGACCTGTTCTGCTCCACAACCTGAGCTTTCTTCTCTAGATCCTCGTAGAGTTCCCCGTAGCTCTTGTACATCTTCTCGACCTCAGCCGAGAGGTGAGCTAGCGGGCGTAATCGTTCTTGAACAGAAGCGACGTCTATTGAGATCTGCTGGAGGTCTCTAGGGTTCTCGAATATTGCTCCAAGCTGGGAGGCTTGTGTTCGTAGGGGTTCAATTTCCTCCAGCCCGATGCGAAGCTGAACTTCAAGTTCCTGAACTTCCTGCTCCATTAGTGCGAGCTTAAAATTGCTGACCTCCTTCTTGACTCTGGATTCTATCAGGACATCAGTGTTCTTTGCGAGTTGAGAGGCTAGTTCGGAAATACCTACGCGTACTTTCTCTAAGTCTTGGTTGGCAGTCTTTGCGCTATCAGAAATTTTCTCCTGTTCCTCAGCTAGATCTGATAACACGCGGATAAGCTGGTCGTTCTCCCTTGCTAGACTCGCGTCGCCAGCTCTTTGTTGAAGCGCAGTCAAGACGTTCTGCTGTGTCCGAAGGAGATCGGTGACCCTTGAGATCCATTCCAGCGCTCCTGCACGTAGACCCCGGCCATGCTCAAGCCTCAGGTTTTCTTCCCGAAGCTCTTCCAGCTCTGCGGAGACCCTTGCGAGATCCGTCAATACTTGTTGGTGTTGCTTGTGAGCGATTTCGAATTCTTCTCTCGTCTCTTCTATCTTGCCGTTTAAGGAGGAGATTCGGTCCTTTACCCGCTTTTGAGAAGATTCTCTTCTGATGATCCGCCTCCAAATGAGTTCTCTTTGGAGGTCCTTGAACTGGTCTTCGAGTTTCCTTTTCAACTCGTACTTCTCGTACTCACGCTGCCAGTGTAGATACGTCTCCTTGGTCCCCTCTAAAACAGAGGACATTGTCTCTCGCTCAGTCGTCAATTTCTGTAATCGGGAGGAGGCATCGAGTACCTCTCTACGATATGCTCCAAAACCTACCGCGTCCTCGAGAAGGAGTAGTTTGTCTATGGGGCTAACAGAGCCGAATCGCCCGACCATGAGCTGGTGCATTATGACCAGCATGTTGTCGGGGTTGAGTCCGATCTTGGCTAATCCTTCGACCAAGTTAGTTTTACTGACAGGTTTGTTGTTGAGCAGATAGTGGTAGTCTCCGGATCTCTTGAGAACTCGGGTGAGGAGGACCTTGTCCGATCGAGCTTGTGGAAATGGTCGAGCGCCATTTGGTGCTTCATTGTCCAAGAGTATGGAGATGCGTGCTTCTTGCTCGTTCCATCGTATGAGCTCGCTGAGTTTTTTCGCCCGCTCAGTGTAGGCTTGACCCAGGACGACTGATATTGCTAGTAGAATGGAGGATTTTCCTGCGCCGTTTGGTCCTATGATCAGGTTTAGGCCGGGCCGGAGTGGGATGCTGGTGTTCTTGTAGGACATGAAGTTGGAGAGTTGGACTTCGCGGATCAATTTTCCACCGACGGAGTTGTTGCTGGAAGGTATGGCTTGGCTGAATTAGAAGTCTTTCTCGTCCAATCAATGTTTATATACGCGATTTGGCATTTTTCGCTTTTCGTTGGAGTGTGCCAGGTGCGGGATTAAGACGGCTTGGCAAAGTTCTGCACATGTCGAAGAGCGGTAACCTGATTGTTCGACTCGAACAGCCACCAGTGCCAGCAGAGCGGACTCGAGTGGTTGATTACAAGATCAAGAGGATTGGGACAGTTAACAATATTCTCGGTCCTGTGAAGAGTCCATATGTCTCTGTAAAGCCCGAGGTTGCTGGCGAGGGGTTCTCGGGCCGGATTCTGTACCTTTTAGAGGATAGTTAGGAGATAGCAGAGAAGTGGTTGAAGAAGTAGGCCAGACGCTAGAGCGGGCACCTGAGAGCAGCTCGCGAAGGATACGCTTGTGTCCAGAGTGCGGGGGCTCGCGACTGATGAGGGACTACGACGCTGCTGAGGTAGTCTGCATGGCCTGCGGATATGTAGTGCAGGAGAAGATTGCTGACACACGGCCTGAGTGGCGTGCATTTGACGACGAGCAGCGCGCGAAGAGGGCGCGTACCGGCGCGCCAATGACGTATACTATTCACGATAAGGGCCTTTCGACTATTATCGACTGGCGTGATCGCCCTACCGGGACGAAGGGTGTCTCGGCGGATCAACGGATTGAGCTGTACAAGCTGCGGAAGTGGCAGCGGCGGGTCCGGGTGTCGGATGCGACGGAGCGGAATCTGGCAGTGGCGTTATCTGAACTAAGCAAGTTGTCCTCTGCTCTCTCGCTTCCAAAGACTATTCTCGAGACTGCGTCGGTTATCTATCGC
>VBBE01000017.1 GCA_005884605.1 Candidatus Bathyarchaeota archaeon | reverse complement strand
GCTTGCTTGTTGCTCGTTGGTCTCTTCTGTAGCTCGGAATAGGATCGGATCATAGTTCTCGTTTTGGCTGTAGTTGATGAGTGCCTGGAGATCTTTGTGGAAACAACTTCCGCCGTAGCCGGGTCCTGCTTTCAGGAATAGGGGTCCGATTCTCGGATCAAGGCCGATAGCTTCCGCAATCGTGCCAACGTCTACCCCGGGTATCCGTTCGGCGATATTTGCGATTGTATTGATGAAGCTGACCTTGGTTGCGAGGAAGGCGTTGCTAGCGTACTTGACCAGCTCGGCAGCCCCAGGACTTGTAAGGATAACAGTTGGTAGCTTGGACCCGTAGAATCGGCGGTAGAGTTTGGTGAGTTCGCTGGCTGATTTCTTGTCGTTTGATCCGATGACTATCTTGTCAGGATGGAGAGCGTCGCTGATCGCGGTTCCTTCTTTCAAGAACTCAGGATTAGCACAGAGACCTAGCTCTGATCCTATAGTCTTGCGGCTGGACTGTTCCAGGAACCGCTTTACAACGCCGTTAGTGGTGCCCGGAACGACCGTGCTCTTGACGACAACAAGATGGTAGCCACGTTTCTCTCGCAGTAGATTTCCCAGATCTTCCGTGGCGTTCTTGATGTACGAGAGGTCGATGGATCCGTCCGGCTGACTCGGAGTTCCAACCGTCAGAAAGGTCACGTCCGTGTGGGCTGCCATGGAAATATCGCTTGTGGCGTCCAGGAGCTTCTTCCTGACAACGTTCTTCAGCATAGAATCTAGCTGTGGCTCGTGTAGAGGAGCCTTGCCTCTACGAATCTGTTCCACTCGCGCCTGGTCAATGTCTATTCCTATTGTCCGGATGCCGCGGGACGCGAAGGTTGCGGCAGAGCATATTCCGACATAGCCCATTCCAACGATCGAGATAGAGGCCCACTTGGTCTTCAAGTTGCATAGCGGTATTTTGTCTGGAACTATAAAGTCTGGCGATTGCGGACAAAGGTAATTCCCTAGCTATGGGACAAGGAAGATGGTCTGGCTGGTCCTAGCGGGGTCCTTGTAGGCGGGTCCTTGTGCTAGAAGGCGCCGGGCAGTGGGTTGCTAATAAGGAGCCTGGGTTTCGGGGGGCGACGGCGAATATAATCTCGTGAAAGGTGCTCTGTTAAAAGATAGTGATTTCAAGCAATTTCATGCCAATTCTTGCGAGTCGCGAATATCCTACTTGTAAGTTCTCTGCTGATTCTCTTACAAGATGATGGTGAGACATCCTGGGGGTTGCTGATGATTACGATCTCTGTCAAGATAACAAGGGAATAGGGAGGATATGCATCGATGTCGCTAGGGCTCACACTATTCCGAGGATTCAATCCTCTGTCGTGAGCAGGAGGGATCGCCTTTGGCCAAGTCTCCGAGAAGGAAAAGAAGACCAGCGCAGAACGGAGTGCAAGCAATCTTTTCCGGGAGAGGCGAAAAGAGGAATCGGGCTCACGTCGTTGCCGGCTTCATCTCAACTGACGTTGCAGCCATCCTATGGGTCTGGATCAGCATCGGGGCAGCTTCGTCGTTACTCCTGACTAGCATTGCAACGCTGCTTTCCCTCCAGGGAGTGGCATTGTTTGCGTACTCTCTGGCATTACGAAAGACTCAGCACCGAGTTGGCAGGAGAACGTTTGGGAGTTATGATCTCGAAGAAGAGATTATGCAAAGTGAGATTCCGAGAGAACATGTATCGTCAGGAGTGGGAATTCTCTCGAAAAAGCACGGAAAATTTTCGCCCTTTCATTTCTACAGGATCATTTTGGTCGTGATTCTCGCAGGGATTATGTTGACGATGGTTGTAGGGTTCACCGCTGTCAATTTGGGTTCTCAACATCATACGAACCCTAGTAGCCCCGGTACGGGCGGTACCAGCGGTGCTGGTACGAGTCCATCAGTCAAAACACCATCAATTAGGACGATGGCTCCCAGATTCTACGCTGTTTCCAACATAGCGGAAGCCACGGTGTCAAGCAACGCATCCTACACGGGAGCGATAGAGACTAACGCTGATGACTTCATCATTGTTCAGATCGCTTATTCCCAGGGAAGTGGGGGAAATCTTCCAGACATTTCCTACGTAAGAGACACTCAGTCTAGCGTTTACACGAGAATGGCCAGTGCTTTTCCCGGGGCGGGGGCGAATTTCTGGGAGCAGGTTTGGACCGGGAGAGCCTCATCAACCACCAATTCGACAAACATGACCGCCAGCCCTGACTGGTCAGGCTGCCAAGCCCCATGTGTGATGTCTATCATAATCACAATGACGATTGGTCGGTATCGGGGTGTCGCAGGGGTCGGAGCCTGGAACACTATCGCACCGAATGCCTCCTCTAGTTCTCAATCTGTAGGCATAACCGCGACTCAGGCGAATTCTACGCTTGTTGAGCTTCTCAGCCATGGAGCCTATAGCAACTGTGGCATAGATGCTCCTCAACCCATCGCGGGTCAAACGTCGAGGAATTGTTTTACCGCTACAACTGAACGAACGGAACTCTTCGATCACTCGATATCAAACGCACAAACGTACACTGAATCGTACGCCTGGGCGCAGGTCGAGGTCCAGAGAGGAATATATCTAGAGCTCAAAGGCAACAGCACTTCCTAAGAGTTAGTTGATTGACAAATCGAAGAAAAAAGTGGAAGGGTCGAATTCTAATGTCGTAGTTGTAAGTGCTAGAGTTGGTCTGTTATTTTCTGGAACTCTTCTAGGGTCCAGGCTTTCAGGGTCTTTGTGCGGATGTTTCCGAGGGTTGCGGTTGTGAGGGTGAACCGATTGTAGGCTTCATCGCTCGGCATCTCCACAATGGCGACCGCGTCGTATTCGCCCATTGTGTAGTGGATGTCGATTTTTCCTCCCAGCTTCCGCGCAAGCGCCTTCGCGTTCTCCACCCGTTTCGGAGTGTCCTTGACGCCGCGAACGCCCTGGTCTGTCCAGTTGATCAACGCAACATACTTCGGCATTGAGAAATCCTCAGCAATCCCGCTTTGCTCAATCTATTTAATTCTAGTACTTGCCTGAGTACTGCGAGAGTTTTGGCTTGGAGCTGGGTCGGGAAAACTAACAGTGGGGATACTGCAATGGGTCTTCGCCATTTACTGGCTGGCCTTCCTAATCGCCGTCATCCTCCACTGAAAGTAAGGAAGCTCGACCGGGACTCTGAAAGGGACCGAAACCGATTCACGAGTCCGTCGGTGCTCTGGTTTGATGGGGATTGGTGCCTTGTGGAATGGAGTTGGAGCCTTCTGATATGGTTGTTGGAAGGATGAATGGGAGTTGGACGTTTAGGAGCTTGTTCCGTAGTAGTATGCTAGCACGGCTGCGTCGTGAATGTCTACGACTCCGTCGCTATCGAAGCTGGCGTTGGGGTTCCAGTTGGGATCTCCAGGGTGGCTACCGTACGAATAGGCCAATAGGGCCGCGTCGAGGATGTCCACTTTGAAGTCGCCGTTGACATCGCCCAAGACCCTGGCGTAGGCGACGAAGAAGGCTGAGCTAGTACCTACGGATTCGGTGCCTGTAAAGGAGGGTTGGGTCCAGGCTGACGCGACGGCTGTGTCACTATAGGTCCGTGGATAGCTCGCGGCTAACTGGTTGGTGCCAGTAAGCGAGGAGGTCAGTTTCACTGACAACAGCAGGCTTTGGCCGGGCATGAGCGGGTGGCCGATGGCCGTGGTGTTGAAGCTAGGGATTGCGAGCTGAACAGTTTGCGGGTTTCCTGTGGAAAGAGTGATGGTTGAAGGCTGAGTGATCTCGGGATTAGTGTCGAGCATGGTGGTGTTGGCAAAGTAGACGTGTATTGCACCTAGTCCCGGCATCCATGGGGAATTAATCCTCCAGTCCATGGGTAGAGTCGCGTTCAGCCTTAGGGACTGAAGTGGCGATCCGGAAGTGTTTGTCACATTGATCCAAGCTAGAACCTTGCTAGGGTGGGTGTTGACGACCTTTCCGTGAGCAATACTCAAATCGACCATGGGATTGCCGTTAGAATCCGAGGAAAGCTGGATGAGCATGGGATCGGTGAAGAATATGTCAATTCGAAACAGGGTTCGTGCCCTGGGGGTGAACAGGTCAGTTTCAGAATAATATGCCCCATTGAATCCTCCTCCGGCTACCAGAACTCTTCCGTCCAGCAGTACGGTCGCTGTATGTTCTCCAGCGCTAGTGCCTCTCGAGCCTGAGTCGGTCCAGGTTCCCGTTGTCTCATCGTAGATTTCCGTAGATGGACCAATTGGGCCGACAACTAGGACCCGTCCATCGAGGAGGGAGGAGGCCGTGTCGGATATTCTAAACTCAGCCATAGTTGATGACATGGTCCAGGTGCCTGTTGATGGATCGAAGATCTCAGATGTAGAGGGCTGGAGGGAATCTCCTCCACCAACTATCACCTTACCACTTGGCAACAGGGTACCGGTGTGGTCAGCTCTCCGGATATTCATGGACCCAGTAAAACTCCACACTTCCATCTGTGGGTCGTAGATCTCCGCAGAGGACAAGAGGCTTGACAAGTGGCTCGGGTCGATACCTCCTTCAACGAGGACTCGTCCATCTGTCAGCTTGACAACTTGGCTCCGGAAAGTCAGACTGGCACGTCCAGTGTTGAGAGCACCAGTATAGCTCCAAGTAGAAGTGGTTGGATCAAAGAGTTCGCAGGCGACGACGAACCTCCCTCGGGCATCGAATCCACCGATGGCCATAACTTTACCATTGTTGAGAAGGACAAGGGCAAAACTGCTACGGGCGACATTCATAGATGCAGTAGAGGTCCATGATCCAGTCGCTGGATCGTAGATCTCACTGGAAGAGATCGTAACTGCGAATCCTCCAATCAGAGTCGCTCCTCCTGCTACCAGAACTGTTCCATCCGGTAGCCTTACTGCTGAGTGGTAGCCACGAGCGGTGGCCATCGCGCCAGTAGCGCTCCATGACCCCAGGTTGGGGTCGTAGATTTCGGAGGAAGACAGGATGTCTTGACCACTGACGCCTCCCGCGACCATTACTCTGCCATCTTGGAGGAGTGTTGCCGTGTGATCAGCTCTGGGAGAGCTCATCGGAGCGGTCAATGTCCAAGTGTTCGTGCTCTGGGCTCTTGCTTGGGGCAAGACCGTGGGGAATATAGGAACTGCTAAGAAGGCAATAGTTAGAACGAGTATTATTCTCTTTGAAGTGCTAACTAGAATCGACAACCACGACTCCTTGTCTGCAATTAAATTGATAAATCTACAAGGTCCGTAAATAAAGTGTACGGTAGTGTCCTGCCGGCGAGGTTTCAGTACTTCAACAATTCACCTAGAGGAGTACTATTGTGAGAACGATTACGAGGCCAAACAGGCCGGCTGCAAGTAGTGTCAGTGCGGCGCGGTGTAGCTTGAGCTTGTGATCTCTCCAACTCCTATACTCTAACATGCCTTCTTCCACTGTCTTCGATCTGGCGATAATCGTTGTTCCATACCGAATTCGCATAACCAGAAGAGAACATAGTGCTGACGCGAGGAGGATTATCATCGACGCCCAGACGGCCGCTCGAGCCGGCTGATTGTTGGGTATCGAGGATGAGAAGACTGCCATGAGGGCGAGTAGCAAGCCTTCTAGACCGATCATCGCTTGGGCTTTCTGGTCAAGGCTGGCTAGCTGCTCCACTATCCTATCGTAGTACGGCTGCACTCCCTTGAGTTCGAGTTCCCGGTGAACTTCACTCTCATCCATGCCCTTATCCCACGAGCATCTCGATGACCCTAGAATTTGAGCTTGGCCGCTCCACTGGGAATCACGAACTATCCAATTACGTAAGATGTTTTCCCGAGTTTCGGATTCTATGGTTGTTTGAGCGTTCTCTGATCCAATAGGAGAATTGTAACGACAATAGCTACCGCGGCGACGGCGAGGCCGGTGTACGGGTAGATTATCCAAGAGGGAATAGAAGGAATGAAGCAGAACGCGTGAGTGCAGGTGAGGTTTTGTGCAGAGATTGCTATGATAGAGATCGAGGCTGTCTCTGCATTCTCCGGTGTGCCGGCGCATGTTCCAATCTGATCATAACCGGTGTGGAAGCCACCGTCAGGACCTTTTGACCGGAAGAGATTCTCCTCCTCTCTGTAATAGTATGTGCCGAACTAGACTATGCTTCTCCTCGTCCCGGATCGGTTCCTGGTAGGTTCCACGTGTGTCTCATCTCGTTCAGAAGGTAGGATTGTCGTTTCTTGGAGATCTTCTCGTGAAGCTTTCTGTCAGCTGTGACGAGATTGGTCGCTAGGATGTCTGAGAGGGTGACGTAGCTTGCGTCATAGACTGAAACTGATAATTCTCTAGCCGTCCTGGCGGTGCGGGCTGAGTATTCCGCAGAGGGTGGTACTATCTCAAGGTCATAGTCGAAGAGGTCTTGGATCCGGTCGGTAAGATGCTCGTTGGTTACTCTCGGGTTGTAGTTGAGGGCGTTGGCGACCTCGTACACGATTAGGTCGGGGGCTGTCAGCTCGACCTTGCCTTCAATATGAGCATCTCGGAGGCTGAGAGCCTTGTCCGAGTCCTCCTCTTCTAGGAACCACTTGGCTGCGGTGGAGGCGTCTATTACGAGGGTTTGCGGAGTTCTCTCCACTTGCGTATGACCTCGGTGCTGTTCCAGCCTTCTACCGGGCCGATGTTTCTCCTCATCACGTCAGTTCTGGCGGCTGCTTTCCGCATTCTGTCCCTGTCCCGGACTCGGCCTAGGTTGCGTTGTTGGACCCAGAGTCTGAACGCTTGAGAGGCAGCCTCGCCTACTTTCATCCCTGCCTTTATCGCCTCGCCCTTGAGGCTTCTATAGACAGCGGCGTCCACATCCTTGATGACGATGTTGGATCCCAAGACGGGTATAGCTAAGTATTGAAAGTATAAAAAGTTATACCAACGCCACCCAGGCACCATTTTTCGAATACGTTACCGCCCGTTTCCGTTTCCTCTGGTCTAAGACGAGAACTGGTTATGACTACGGCTACTGCGGCGGCTGCGAGCCCGGTGTACAAGTAGATTACCCAAGGGATCTTGTCGCTTTGTGGACGGTGCCGACTTAACTACTCGGAAACGGGCATGTTGCTATGATGAGTTCCAAACTATTGTTGCCTGGTACTTGTCAAGAGCCTCGGGAATATCGAGACGAAAAGAGGGGATGAAACTGAAGAAGATCATAACCCGAACAGTAACCAGGAAAAAAACAGCACTCTTACTACTATCTCTCATGGCCATGCTGGTCATACCGGCTACAACTGTTGGTCCAAAAGCGATGGGCGCAACAGGCAGGAGCTTTGACAATCTCGTCGTCATCCTGATGGAGAACAATGGCTACTGTGATGTAATGACGAGTTGCGGTGGTTCAGGCTCCTATGAGACTTCGCTAGCACAGACATACTCTATTGCTGGAAGCTGCCAGAGTGATTCGTCCTGCTCTTCTGGCGGGTATTCGGGAACAAGTCATCCAAGCGAGGGAAACTACATCTCGCTCGTTGGAGGGGACAACTTTGGCCATACTAGCGATGGGTATTGCTGTTGGGGACTGGCCCAGTCTAGTATTGTTGCTAAGATGGAATCAGCTGGTTTAACGTGGCAGGCGTATGCGGAGGATGCGTCCGGGTCAGGATCATGCAGTTTCGACCCACCCAGGCACGCAGACCATTTCGGGTTCCTAACGTTCAATGAAATCCACACCTCTGCGCGATGCTCGCATTTTCTTGCAACAACATCACCGTCGAACCCGTCGGGTTCGGCTGATGACCACGAATTTCTAGGTTCACTTAACGCCCCAAACCCGGCAAACATGACTTGGCTTACTCCTAACGACAATGATAATGGTCATGATAGTAGGGTTTCGGGTGGCGACAGCTATCTATCGAACCTTGTCCCTCTGATCCTCAGCAGCAACCTGTTCAAGACCCACAGGGCAGCATTGTTCATCGTCTATGACGAGGGAAACAGCGGCTGCAGTCCCTCCCCCTGCAGCGGGTCAACAAACGACTTTCTCTATGCTAGTTGGTCCGGTCCGGTCGTGAAGCAGGCCTATGTGGGAACGGGCTCTTACAACCACTATTCGTTCTTGAAAACAGTGGAAACAAACTGGGGTCTCAGCTCTCTAACATCTAATGACGCTAACGCCTCTCCTATGACAGAGTTCTTCGCAAGCACAACAACAACGTCTCCACCTTCTGGCAATCAGCCAGCCTCTTTTTGGACTAACCCGTTGGTCATGCCGGTCATCTTGGGTGCAATCCTCACCGGTATCGTCTATTTGGTAGCTTCCCGTCGACGGTCAGCAACGAAACGCAGAGTGGTTCAGACCTCAGAGACCCAGGCAAAATAATTCTCTCCGACTTTCTTACGAGGAGGATCAAGAAGAGGGACGCCCGGTGTGTCCGCACCCTATCAAACGATAAATTTCGGTGACATCATAAGCTCTTAAAACGGGGCGGAAACGACAGACATCAGCGGCAGGAAACTCCGACAGGCGGTGTGTTCTTGCCGTAAAAACTGTCGTGCTGTGGTAGGGCCTGTTCCGTTAGATTTATTTAACATATGTTAGATAAATTTAACATGGGCGTCGGGTTACGATTCAAGACCAGATCCTCCAATAGATATCTTTCTCTATCCCCGATAAGACATCTTTTTCTACCACATGTGGGAAATTCGTGCCCGGTCTGGAGTTATTTGTGGCGTCCCAGCTCATCTGCTTGTCGGGGGGTTTTGGCGGCAATCCAGGAGGATTTCCCATAGTCATGAACTTGCCAGTTTCAACAGACGAGGCCGTTGAACGCTTCTCGGCAGTGCTGGGCCAGGAAGAATTCCTCGCAGAGCTCGATCTGGGGTGCCACGCAGAGTGGTCCTCAAGCCCTAGACAGATCCGCCTCCGCCCGGTGAAGGAACACGTCAATCGCTGCACATTCGAGATTGCCATAGAAACCACTCTCGGCCTCGGAGTACGTCGCCCTATGTGTTCGCAGCGGAACCGAAAAGAGTAGATTTAGCCTCAACCTCCCGCTGGAACCCCTCGATTCGGATGACTGAGCCAAAAGTGATACGTAGCGATCACGTAGCAGAGCATCCAGCCTTCAGAGCATGGGCTCGAGTCCACGGTAGCCAAGCCGCCCCCACGAAGATTGAGGTGCTCAAACGGACAAAAAGAAAGACAATGGTCTGCCGGCTATCTGGCGGAACGGAGATGGAGAACGTAATCGCAAAGCGCTCCTTCCGGCACTACATTGGGGTGGAGCGTATAATCTATGCAGAGATACTACCTTCTCTGCCTGTAACCTCGTTAAGGTACTATGGGTCAACCGAAGACGATGACCCCAATTATGAATGGTTGTTCATTGGGGACGCAAACGGTCGCGCATACACCTCACGTTTGAAAGCGCACCGCATCGCGGCCGGACGTTGGCTCGGGATTCTGCACACATCCTCAGCTTCCCACGTCGAGATGCTTTCCAGATTACCTGAACGAGGCCCGGGGCATTACTTGGAAGCTTTACGATTTGCGCGTCAGTGGATAGAGAGGAGCCTCAACCTTGAACTCGAATTGGAGGACTTGGACTCCCTACAGATGATTGTCTCGGACTTTGATCGCCTTGAGGGGCAGTGGAGTGAGTTGCTAGAGTTCTGCGACAAGCTACCCCTAAGTCTGGTTCATGGAGACTTTAAGGAACGCAACATCAGGATCCGAGCTGCGGCACATGATAGAG
>VBBE01000016.1 GCA_005884605.1 Candidatus Bathyarchaeota archaeon | reverse complement strand
GAAAGTACATTCCTAGAATTACAGTCTGGGCGATCCAGACGGGGATTACTGGACGTATCTTGCCACCGATTCTTCTCTGTCTTATCTTGGGCTGCTTGAGCTCCCAGACTCTTACTGGCTCTACGAGAAACTTGGCCGCCAATATTCCGGCGAAGAGGAAGAGCCCTGCGGTTACCCAGAAAGCATACGACAGCCTATCCGCGAAAGAGTTGACTAGTAGTCCTCCAACTCCGAACCCGAGTCCGTAGCCTCCTAGGTTTGCTAGGTCGAATCCTCCCATCTGTTTCCCCCGATTGGTCAGTTTGGTTGCGTCTCCCAAAAGTGTCAGCGACGTTACTGCGGTGATCGCAGCTGAAACTCCCATCATTCCGTGGAGGACGGAGACGTCCAGCAGGTTTCGGGTAAAGCCGATCGCCGCGGTGAGTATTGTGATCAATATCATTCCGATGATATGGAGTTTTTTGCGGCTGAACCGGTCTGCGAGGCGGCCGATCGGCAGGGCGGAGCCCGCCTCGGACATTGGGTAGAGTGCGAGTATAACCCCGATTATGTAGCTTGGTGCCTGAAGGTAGAGTGGGAAGAGGATCGTAATCGAGCCGAATCCAATCCTTGTCAGAAATACGGCCACGTACAGGTACAGCACCATTCGCAGCCCGACCTTACGCGGCAAAGAGGCACCTATCTTTGGTTCGGGACTATGTCGAGCGTGTAATAGGCTAACTGGTCCTCTCGGTGCGATTATGAAGAAACTAGGACGAAAACTGGACGAGTGTCGCGAACGAACAAACTGGCTATATTCTTCGCGCTAATTGTAGCACGTTCAACCCAATCTCTGCATCCTTGGCTTTGACTAGCTTTCCTGGGAGCTTCCAAAGGCCGATTTCTACCATGTTGGCCGATGACCCCTCATCCAAGTGGCCTCCAATTACTGAAAAGTCTCTACGGCCTAGGGTCACATGAACGTGCGGGAGGGGCTCGCGGTCCATGGTGGCGATGTTGCCGGAGAGGTTTAGGATTTCCAGATCATCTTCGAATGTTTCGTATCTGTACTGTTTAGTCTTAAAATCGTAGTGGCCGAGCTTGACCTTGCTAAGGGAGCCGATGCCTTCGAGTAGGCCTGCGCTAATCCGCTTTGTTGTTGCGAATTGTCGTATGGTTTGGAGAATGTCGTCGCCGGATTCGAGCCTGAGGACGTACTTGTCGGTTCCCAGTTGTGTGTAGATCATGAAAGAGTCGGAGCGATAGGTTCTGGTTAAACATAGTTGATTTGCTTGATAGACTAAGTCGGACCTGTTTCATGCGGCGACTGGAACGGTGGACGATCCGTACGGAATCACGGCGACATCCTTTTCGTATAGGGTAGGGTCGAGGGTTCTCAGCGCGTCGTCTATGGATCTGAAGAACTTGATCCTCGTCTTGCTCAAGAGCTCTTCAACGGGCGCTGGTGCTTTGGGCGAGACCACGACGAAGTCGGTCTTCTTAGCGTCTAGGGAGAATCGGTTCGGCTTCTGCGAGGCCTCCGTAACCTTTCCAAGCTTGGCCCGCTTCTTCAAGTCCTCGACGACCATATCAGGCTCCATTTTGCCATAGGTCTCCATCTCGGTCTTGAACGCGTCTCCTCCTATCCCTGTTTCAAGCGACGCGAGTAAGACTACCGTGGACTTCGGTTGGTGTGAGGGGATCACGAGGCCGGCGCCGAAGGTTGCCGCTTTGAGGGACTGGTACAGGTTTGTTCCAGTGGGCCCATCCGCAACTGTTACAATGAGGGCTGATGGGCGGGATGTCACGGAGTGGGCTCTACGGGAGTAGTTCTCTGCGAGCTGCTCGTGAGCAAGGTTGGGATCTCCATAAGCGGCTTTGACTAGGCCGCCGTCTTGGTTGAGGACGAAGTCTAGGATTCGATACTCTATCTTCATGAACTCTCGAAGGACGTTAGGAACCTCGTTCATGTCTTCTCTGGTTGAGTTGCCTTTGATGGCGAGCTCTCTGCAGTTCGGGTTTCCAATTACGTATCCATGGTTTGTGGTTATGGTCTTGAGGCCCGAGCAACCAGGGAGAAGAGCTTTGGCGCCTCCTTCGTAGCCGGCGAAGTAGTGTGGCTGAACGTTGAGGGTTGAGATGAGCAGATCTCTGTCGAAGAGTTCCTTGTTCAGCTCGACGGGCGTGCCTCTGCTTGTGACCCCGATCCACTCGTATTTGCTCGTGGGATTCTTGACCGAGCTGACTTTGATATTTTTCTGGTAGCGTTTGTAAATGTCCTCTCCAACCACTTTCTTGATGAAGTCTGGATCGGATGGAACGTGGGTCCCTCCGGCGCAGATGATTTTGATATCATCTGTTTTAGCTTCTATCATGTTGATGAGGTGTGAGATGAAGGGTGAGTGTTTTCGCGTGAAGTCTGAGAAGATGATGGCGGGGCTCCAGCACTTTTCTCTCTCGAATGGTTTCGCGCCTATCGGGGTTGCGAGGGCTTCGCGGAAGGCGAGTTCTGCCGACTTTGTAGAAAGTGGTGTTGGTCTTATCCAACGAATCTTCTCGGGGGAGAGGAGTTTGCTGCCGCCAAATTGGTCTAGAACGGAGAGGCTGACCGTGCTGGTCAAGGCTACAGTTGGTATCGACTCGTAGCTGATTTAAGGATTATAGAATCTTTTCTCGTCTGCGGCTGTATTTTTGTTGACAAAGAAGGGGGTCCGCCCTTTGCCTAGGGCGGATTGAAGCTTAGCGGCCTGAGGTATTGGAGGTTGTCACGGATGCACCCTTGAAGGTGTATCCGAGGAATCCTCCGATGAGGCCTAGGATCAATCCGACAAAGTTCAGTGATATTACCGAGAAGACGAGCACTAGTATTGACCCTATTTTCCTCTGAGCCGCGTTGTTGTACAGCAGCCAAGATCCGACGAGCGTTAGTATGCCTGCGATGCTTCCCCATATCAGGATCATTGACGAGTCGATTCCTGGTATCAGCAGGGAGCTGACTGTGCTAGCTATGAAGGCACTGATCAGGGTGATTAGCCCTGCGAGCGCTGACAGCGCGAAGGCTGCTGTTGGCTTTGGCGACTTGTTTACTGCCAAAGTTCATCCTGACAGGTAACTCTCCGATGTAGACTATCAACGAACTGTAACCCCCGAGCCTGTGCATGACGCACCCCGGTGCACAATGACGGCAAAGATTCTGCAAAGCACTTCGGTCCCGCTTACAAAAGGCTCTCATGAGCCAGGAAGGCGCCGGTATTCAATTTCACGAAGGAAGGACCTCCTGGTACCAACCTGTGAACGTGAAGCCCTAGCGCTTTCACGAAGGGCGAGGCGCGGGAAAATCGACCACCCCGGGTGGTCGAGAAAAGCATGCTTATTTTTTGGAAATGAGGCCGGAGCCGGCCTTCAAGGCACTGGGCGCGTCCCTCAAGACCTAAGGATGCGGATTGCTGGGAGGGGACGAACCTTGTTTTTCTCCGTCTATTTCGTTCAAGGTTAATCTATTGACCCTAATTGAGTGCTCTTGAAAACGCAGATGAAGTACAGAGTTCTAGGAAAGACAGGACTCAAAATTACCAAGTAGGCTTAGGAGCGTGAGCTAAAGAGGGTTTTGTTGCCAATTATCGACTGCCTCGAACTTACGTGGGTTCCTCAACTTCACGCCTATCATCTGAGCCCACTGCACTCTTGAGCCTCGTGACACTTGTAAACAGTAAATGGGCCGCCTGGACACAATCTCAACACCACGGATAACGCGTCTCGAACCAGCTGGAGTGGTCACTCGAATACGCGACTCTACACAAAACCGGTTCTTCAAAGCCAACTGAAACACTTGGAGTAACCTCAGATCAGTGTTGTGCAATCTGGGATGCTCTCTATTCACATCACCATCGGCATCCCAAAACCCAGCCACAAAATCCGCTGAAAATCGACCGTTGAGAAAACCATCAATCTGGTCGTACCGTACTTCATGCGCGAACATGATCATCCGGCTTACCCTACTATTGCACCATGTCAAATCCAAGAGGCGTTCTTGATGGATAGATTTGTTCACCCCACCGCCGAGTTTGCGACTGAGTCGAGTGACAAGCGACTCCAAGACTGGCAGGTAGTTTTTCTTTTTCAGCGATTGATGAATCGAAATTGTCCTATGCGAAAATGAACCGTCTCCAACGGCAAAGCCGAGGAAGTAGGCTAGCTCTGAATCCGGGCTTATTGGGACAATTTTCACTCGTCTCCCTTGCATAGTTTTGATTCTTGGCAAGTTCTCTCTTTCGGGCAAAGAGCCGACAATCAAGGGAACGCCTTTGAATCCAATTTTGTGTCGGAAGAGTCCGAAGCGCCTTGTCCAGAATGCAATGAGTCTGTGACTTCTGCCTACGCTTCGAGCGACCTCAGCCTCCGTCATGTAGTCCAGGATTGACGGCAACAATTGCCTGAGTTCACCCTCCCCAAAAACCGCAATTATCTTCGAGAGAGTCGCGCCCGAAGTCACTAGGTTAAAAAATGCCTCGGTCTTATCCGGTAAAGGACTGATCAAAGGGGATCACGCAGTCGCAATCACTAGTCCTGTGTCATCAACCGCAGAGGTCGCCAAAAGTATGCGATATAGGATTCTAGGCAAGACTTCGCTCAAGGTCAGCGAAGTAGGATTTGGGGGATGGCAAATTGGCGGTAACGCCCACGGGAACAGTTACGGGCCTACCGAAGACAAGCAGTCGCTGGCGGCGATCGGGAGGGCGCTGGAACTGGGATGCAACTTCTTCGACACTGCCGACGTCTACGGTCATGGGCACAGCGAGGAACTACTTGGCCGAGCACTCAGAGAACACCGATCAGAGGTTATCATTGCGACGAAAGTAGGTGGAGACTTTTACCACGGAGCCCCTAGAATGAACTTCAACTCAGACTATCTCGAGTTTGCCCTCGGGAAAAGCTGTGAACGGTTGGGCTCTGACTACATTGACCTCCTCCAGCTGCACAATCCTCCAATCCAACTGGTCAAAGATGGGAGAGTCTTCAAGACCCTTGAGAAACTTAAGGCCATAGGAAAAATTAGGCACTATGGGATCTCGATTCACGATCCACAGGAAGGGCTTCTCGCGATGAGAGACCGCGAACTAGGAGCCATCCAGGTCGCATTCAATCTCCTCAGACAGGAAGCCAAGAATCAGCTCTTTCGCGAAGCGACGAGGAACAATGTCGGGATCATCGCCCGAGAACCGCTAGCGAATGGATTCCTCGCGGGCAAACTGAAGGCGGAATCCGCCTTCCTCCAGGGAGACATTCGGCACAATTTTCCCTCTGACTACATCTCACAACTCACACTAGCAGCGGACAAGCTGAGATTCCTGGAATCTAACACTCGAACGCTCGCCCAGGCAACGATAAGATTCGTCCTCGACCACAAAGACGTATCGACAGTAATCCCTGGAATGAAGACGCGCGAACAGGTCGAAGAAGATCTCGTTTCCTCGGAATCTCCCCCATTGACAGGCGAGGAACTTCTCCGAATCAAGTTCCTTCGCGATCAGGAGTTCACCTAGTACGGCAAATCGATGCATGGGACGAAAATGATGAGATATCTTGTGAGGCTTGACAACAACCAAGCCTACGCGCCGAAAGACGTGCGGATGCTGGAAGCGAAGATCCGAGAATTACTGGAGCCTAACGAGAAGATCGGAAACCTCAGGGTGAGCACGACCGCTATCGAACTCGACCTCTTCGCGGCGCCATCCGATCTCGGCAGAACCAAGAATCTTCTCGAAGGCAAGATCTCCAAGGTCGTAACGCTCAGATCCCTTGAATCCAGAATTTCTACACGAGGGGAGGACGAAGTTTTGCGAGAAGGAATCGATCTGTTCAACCAAGAGAGGTTCTGGGAAGCTCACGAAGTCTTGGAGGAGATCTGGCATCCCGCAACAGGCGCTGACCGAGATACGATTCAAGGCCTAATCCTGACTGCTGCGGCGCTCGTTCATTATCAGAAAGACGAGAAATCTGTTTGCGTTTCAATCCTTGGCAGGGCCAAGGACAAACTGGGCTCACTCGACCAGTTCAAGGATCTTTACATTAGAGGTCTGAGAGTCAGTATTGAGCAGATCCTGAAAGACAACACGCCAGTGTTGCTTAGGATCCAATGGGTCAGAACGAAAACCCCTCCACCGACTCCGTGAGGGTATCTGTACCCTTTTAGCGGGAGAATTCAAGCAGAGCCGAGGGGACGCTTCTTTGGCATTTGTAAACATTGACAAAAGATACTCCAGCGCCCTCGCGATGGTAGCCGGGATTATTCTCACCCTGACAAGGCCAGTCCTATCGAACCTAGTGCCAGGCACCGCATCGAATCCATGGCTTGGACTATTCACAAGCCTCTCTTCCAACGGCCTAACAGTGTTCTCGGTTCTAGCGGGTATCCTCGCGATACTCGTACAGATCGGAGGAGTCACGATCTCTCTAGGCGGCCTACTGTGCTATGCAAACCATCTGAGATCAGGAAAGGAACTGGTTGGAATTGGAACAACATTTGGACTGGTGGACCTTTTGACCTCGATACCATCCCTCGCATCGGGCAGTTATGGACCTCCCCTCTGGATTGCTTGGGTAGGCCTATTTTGCGCTGTCTTCGCGGATAGACACATCAAAGGTCCGAAGGATTCGTACGCTGGCGAAGTACGAAAACTCCTGGTTTCTCTTCGCTCCCGAATGAGCCGGGAGAGAGTTTCCAAGAAAAAACGAGAAAGACAGGCTCGGAGGGTGCGGGCCAGAAAGAGAGCTACGAGAATCGCTGGAGTGTCAGCGAGACCATACAAACTCGGCAACAACAGCGACGACTAGGGCCAGTCCTCCGCCGAGAAGAATTGATGGGGTGTGGAGAAGTGTGAAGCCTCCCACAACGACTACGAGGATTACGAATAGTACTAGTAGATCAGCGATGAAGTTCTTGTCCACCTGATCCATAGCAACCACTTCTCCGTTTTCAGCTGCATCTTTTGGATTGTTCAGCTGGCAATTCGAAACTGTAGATAAGCTCTGCTCCGTCTTTCTAGTTCCGCCTAGCCAGTGATAGATCGTAGGAGGAGTAGAATGTTCCTCTTTCGCTCGCGCATCCTTCTCTTGCTGTAGTTGTACCACTCTGGTCCATAGGGAATGTACTCACTTACTCGATATCCTTCCTCGATCAAAGTTGGCTTGATGTCATCCCTGATACCCTTCAGCATTTGAAACTCGAAGTCTCGTTTCTGTTCTCTTGCAAGTTCTCTTGCCTTGTCAATGAGCTTTCCATCATGGGTCCCGATAGCGAACCGACCTCCTCCCTCAAAGAGCATGATCATGAGCCTGACATAGTTCGCATCAACATCACTTCTCTTCTTGTAAGCCAACTCTCCGGTCTCAGGATAGGCACCTTTCACCAATCGGATTATTCCTCCGCGAGAAATGAGGTCTTTGAGATCAGATTCGGTCCGTTTCATGTTTGCCTGCAAGCAGACTCCCAATTGCCGATGACCTGGAAGAATTTCCCTGTAAGTTCTTAGCGTCCCTTCGGTGTACGATGAGTTTTCCATGTCTATCCAAACAAACTCGTCATAGGCTTCGGCTCTTTCTATAATCCGTCGCGTTGTGGGCGACTCTAATCGCATCTTCGAGGGTGTATCCCGCTATCCATCGCTTTGCGACCCGGTAGAGCAGTTTTTCGGTTAGCCCTGGTATCTTGTCCGAACCCGATCTCTTGTAAGAGTGAGACTGGGTTGTCTGAGTTTCTTGGGTTAAGTCTTTCACCTTATGATGTCTAGAATATCGCTTGTAGAACTTCCAGCGCCATCGAATATTCTTCCGGCCCTACAGCCTCTTTAGCTATTGATGGGAGATCATTCTTCTCAATGCCGTAGTCGCTGAGCCTTTTGGAGAGTCTGAGGTCTTTGACTAACTCTTCGACTCGGTCCGCCGCAGATAGGGCTTGTTTGCTCTCACTGAGCCCCGTCGAGTCTTGTCCCTCTGCTTTTGCGATTAACACGAGCCGGTCTGGATATTTCCGAGCCTGGTGTCGCATTACCTCGGCAAGTGTCAGGCAAGATGTGATACCATGAGGGATGTCCCAGGTTGCACCGATAACGCGGCCTATGGCGTGGCTCAATCCGGTCCCGACGCTTTGGACTCCGGCGAAGGACATCCATGCTGCCATTTGACAGGCGAGACGAGGGCCGATCTCGCTTGGATCGTTGGTGGAGGACTTGAGGCTTTGAAAGAGGAGCCTGACAGATTCTAATGCAAGAACGTCGACGTATGGTTGGTGTCTGGGGGAGTAGACAGACTCCACTGCGTGGTCGAGACTCCGGATTCCCGTACAAGCCCAGAGCCATGAAGGAGTATCAACTGTGATTTTCGGGTCTAGGAAGATCAAGCGTGGAACGAGCCTTGGATCACGAACACCTGTCTTTCTTTTCGAGGTGTCATCTGTCATTCCAGCTGAGTGTGAGAATTCAGCGGCTGAGAGTGTTGTTGGAATCGCGAGATGAGCAATGATGGGTTTGGCGAAGTTTTCTGATAGCTCCTTGACAGCGATCTTTGTCGAGTCGATAGGGCTACCGCCTCCAAGGCTAATCAGAGAATCAGCTCTTGCCCTTTGTACTTCACTGATTGCTTGTTTTATGGCGCTGATCGGAGCGTGCTGTTTGATGCCAGAGAAGACGCCGACGAACTTTCGTCCTGATGCCTTTTCGACTGCGTCTACTAGTCTTGTCTTCTCGGCGATGGTTTGTCCGGTGATGATGAACGGACGGTGTGATGGTATTTTGTCAAGCTCTTCGGCTAACCGTGCAATCGAGTCCGGTCCGAAGTGGACCCTCTCGATAGGTAGATAGGAGTAATCGCCGCTGACAACTCCCAAATTGGACAATAGTGTCAGCTTCGGATTCGGAAGAGTGTGGCCCCTCTATTTATTGGCGGGTGTCTGCCAGCTGAAGGGATAGTTGGGATCGTCCAGCTTCTCAGCGATCGAAGTCACCTTCAACGGCTTCTTGGTCTCGATCATAATTGCCAGTTCATTGGTGGAATCTTTCCCCAGGCTTGCTTCCACGGCTCCCGGTTGTGGTCCGTGGTGTACTCCTCTCCGGTGGAGTGTGAAAGATCCGACCTCGATTCCTCGGCGGCTGCTGAAGTCTCCGCTGACGTAGTAGAGGACCTCGTCGCTGTCGATGTTGCTGTGGTTGTATGGGACTGGTATGGCTTGAGGGTGGTAGTCGAGTTTTCGCGGCACGAAAGATAGCACATCGAACCCCGGTGCCTCGAATGTCTGATGGATCGGTGGCGGCTGGTGAACCCGACCCGTTAGCGGCTCGAAATCGTTGACATTGAAGACCCAGGGATAGAGATAGCCGTCCCATCCGACAACATCGATTGGGTGATAATCGAAAACATAGGACATTAGCGAGTTGTCGATCTTGACTCGGACCTCAAACTCCCCGGAGTCGCTATGTGGGACAAGTTTCTCGGGTCGACGGAAATCTCGGTCCGCGTAGGGTGCCAATTCTACCAACTGGCCGTAATCGTTTCTATATCGCTTCGGAATCTCGATAGGCCCGGCGGATTCGGTTACCATGAACCGATTGTCTTTTCCCTCCAAGTTTATCCGGTACGTGGTTCCTCGCGGGACGACGACAAAGTCTCCCTCGTGAAAAGGCAGGATTCCGAAGACAGATTCCAGGCTTCCCTCTCCTTCATGGATGAAGTATAGCTCGTCTCCTTGGGCGTTTCTGAAGAACCAGTCCATGCCGTGGGAGGGTCGGACAGTTGAGACGAATACGTCATCGTTGTAGAACAGGGGCTGGCGTCCTTCAATCGGGTCCTTTGCAAGTTCGGTGTTCTTGGTGCGGACGTGGTGATGGCGGTGGAGGTCGGGTTGCCATCGAGTTATCGCGAGCTCTTTGAGCTTCTTGATATGGGACACTTTGGTGGGGGGATTGATGTGGTAGAGGGTTGAGTAGACGCCGGAGAATGCTTCGGTCCCGAAAACCTCTTCCTGGTACAATGACCCGTCTGGTTTTCGGAACTGGGTATGCCTCTTGGCGGGAAGTCTGCCGAGGCTGTAATAACTAGGCAATCTTGCTCACTCTGACGTTTTCTCGGGGCGTATAACTTTGTTTCTCAACACTCCCAGTCTTTCGATATCAAGCTCCACGATGTCTCCGGGTTTGAGCCAGGGATGAACCTCTTGTCCCAATTCCAACAGGGATCCTGTTCCCACGGTCCCGGATCCGAACACTTCTCCCGGCTGGAGCTGAACGGATTGGGAGGCCCGGGCTATCATCTGTGGAAAGGTCCAATGCATCTTGTCCATGTTTCCGATTGACAGTTGTTTGGCGTTGACTTTGGCGGTCATCTTGAGATTGAACTTGCCTGGCGCCGTCTTCCGGTCTTGCAGCTCGTCGGGAGTGACGAGCCATGGTCCGAGCGAGGTGGCGAAGTCCTTTGCCTTAGCTGGGCCTAGCCCGATTTTCATCTCGGGCACCTGAATGTCCCTTGCACTCCAATCGTTCATTATAGTGTAACCTGCGATGTGGGCTTCGGCCTCCGATTCTGGTATGTCTATTCCTCCTTGTCCGATTACGCAGGCAATCTCAAGCTCATAGTCGAGAGTCTTAGTGTATGATGGATAGGGCACGTTATCATCGGGACCGTAGATTACGTGCGGGTTTGAGTAGTAGAAGGCAGGGAACTCGTACCACTCCTGCGGCATTGGAAGGCCTCGTCTGGCTCGGGCTGCTTTGACATGGTCTTCGAATGCGTAGAAATCTCGTAGAGTCGGAGGGTCTGGAACTGGAGCCTTGAGCCCGGCATCTTCAGTCCGGGTCATGAATCGGTAGACATACTCTGGCGGTATTCTGTTGAAGATCCGCCATGACACGGATTGAAGGTCGTCCAGAAGTTTCGGGTTCCGGGAGAGAATCTGTTTGACGGTGACCGCTGCAGGTAGGTTTCTGATTGATCGTGGTGCCGGAATCTTCAGCTTCTCAGCTGTGCTAGCAACTCGTTCGGTGTCTAGTATCCATTCTCCCCACAGCAGCCCAGCACGGATCTTTTTCGGTGTTTTCTTTGTGCTGTAGACGACCAGTTTCATCTGAGGCTAGAGGTTTCCCCGTTTCGCCTGTTCCGCTTCTATGGATTGGAACAGGGCCTTGAAATTGCCTTTTCCAAACGATTCGCTTCCCTTCCTCTGGATAAGCTCGAAGAACAACGTTGGCCGGTCTTGGAGGGGTTTGGTGAATATCTGGAGCATGTAGCCCTTCTCATCCTTGTCCACAAGTATGCCAAGACGTTTTAGATCATCTACCCTCTCCGAGATTCCTCCGACGCGCTTAGGAAGGTCTGCGTAGTAGCTGTCGGGTGTGCGCAGGAACTCTATTCCCCGCTCGGCCAATCTTGCGACGGTGGCAACGAGGTCTTCGGTGGAGATGGCGAGGTGTTGGACTCCAGCGCCCTTAAAGTAGTCCAAGTATTCTTGTATCTGCGATTTTCTCTTTCCCGCGGCCGGCTCGTTGATCGGGAACTTGACCGTCCCGCTGGGATTGCGCATGACCTTGGAGCGGAGGGCGGAGTATTCAGTGCTGATGTCCTTGTCGTCGAAGCTGATGAGCTGGGTGAACCCGAAAACATTACCATAGAACTCTACCCAGTAATCCATCTTTCCCTCCTCCACGTTAGCGACCACGTGGTCGACGTGTTTCAGGCCGACGGACTCCTCTTTCCCTGGGAATGGTGTGTATCCTGGGGCGAATATCCCGCGGTAGTCGTGACGTTCAATGAACGTATGCACGGTATCGCCGTAGGCTGCGATGGCTGCGCCACGGATAGTACCATGATCGTCCTTGAGGACCTTTGGGGCCTGTATTCCCTTGGCGCCGCGCCGAAGGGCTTCTTTGTATGTCCAGTCAACATCCTTCACTCGCATAGCAACGTCCGCTACACCGTCTCCATGGGTGATCACGTACCTAGAGATCGGATGGTCTGGAATTAGGGAGGATGTTAGTAGAAGTCTGATATCTCCTTGTTGCATCAGGTAGGAGGTTTTGTCTTTGACTCCTGTCTCTGGTCCGCTGTAGGCGACGGGTGTGAAGCCGAAGCCGTTTTTGTAAAAGTAACTGGCCTGTTTCGCGTTTCCAACGTAGAGCTCAACATAGTCTATTCCTTCGATAGGCAACGCGTCGTTCTTCAATTTTGGATCGGCTGGATTGTTCTAAGGTTGAACCTTTTAACCTATTTCTCAACATCCGAGATAGGTGGTTACGAGATCAACAGTAGGTTAGAGAAGATTATCGGAGAAGAAGCCTAGAACAAGCTTCTCCACCTCGTCAGGCGCGTCCTCAGGAACGAAGTGACCTGCCTTCACCTGTGTCAACTTTGCGTTCGGAATCAGCTTGGTCACTC
Organism: Candidatus Bathyarchaeota archaeon; assembly: GCA_005884605.1. Next base: position 637 of record VBBE01000016.1, on the reverse strand, counting down.
TCTCAGCATAGGTCGGGGCCGTTTTTCCCGTTCCCCAGATCACCAGAGTTGGAATTTTCAGCCGAGGAAGACCTTGCTCTATTTCTTTCATCGGTTTGAAGCTCGGGTGCGTGGGCGAGTCCGGGAACATTCTAGGGAAGGCTCGGTAGGCTTTCTTGGCTTCGTCGTCCGGGAAAGGCGCCCAGTAGGCTTCCATGGTATTCTCTGTGATGTTCTCGGGGTTGACTGATGACTCCTTGATAATCGCAGGGGTGATTTTTGCGGCCACTTGAGGTGGAAGACGATAGTCTGATGTGAGGAAAGTGTTCATGATGACTAGACCCGCAATGTTTTGCGGGTGTCGTATTACGTACTGCATTGCGAGTGGTCCTCCCCAGTCGTGCACGATCAAGATCAGATTCCTCAGTCCTAGGGATTCGATGTAGCTGGAAACTATTCTTGCGTGGTGTGGAAAATCGTGGAGGTCCGGGTTTGGCTTGTCCGATTTTCCGAAACCCATTAGATCGAATGCGAGGGCTCGGTGACCGGACCCGGTGATTGCAGGGACCAGCCGCCTCCACATGTAAGACCAGGCGGGGTTGCCATGAATCATTACAACCGGTCGGGCGCCGGAGCCTTCATCTACGTAGTGGATTGC
>VBBE01000015.1 GCA_005884605.1 Candidatus Bathyarchaeota archaeon | reverse complement strand
TGTCCACAGAAATCGAAGGGCGCGAGGCCAGATCTGCCGGCGCGGGTCTCACGCTCTCATCTTCTGAACATCAAACAACTTGATAGTTCGTTGAGCTTGATCGTAAGATAATTCTTCTCTTCTGGAGAGCGATCCTGCAAACTTTTTCCTTAGCTCCGAGCCTTCTGTCAACATGGAAAATGGATCGGGAACTGAGGGAATCCGCCGTTTAGCATCAGGAAAGTGTGTTCCTTGCGATGACGCCAAACCCTTCACAGTGGATGAGGCAAGAGAGCGTTTGAAGGATCTACCTGGATGGGTTCTTCAGTCAGGCAGTATACAGAAGGAGTTCCGATTCAAGTCCTATCTCGTGGGTCTTGATTTTGTGTATTCATTGGGAAAGATCGCTGAACTGGAGAATCATCATCCGGACCTTCTCGTCGGGTGGCGTCGGGTCAAGGTAATGTTATCGACACATGCGATCAAGGGCTTGAGCCAGAACGATTTTATAATGGCCGCGAGATCTGAGTTGGAATACTCGAAGACCCATCGTCAATAAGGCCCAACTTTCACCGCCTGGTTTTGAGTTGTTCTTCTATTGTTTTGAGTCTGTTTTCTATTGTTGTTAGTCTGTCCAGTATTTCTTTGAGGATTCTTCCGAGTTCTTCTTGTGGCCCTATGTACTGTCCTGGTCTGAGGGGTGAGGGCAACGGCTCTATTGGTCTGGGTCGAAGCGGGTCCGGGAGGTTGGGGCGCTCCAAACTGGATCCTGTTGAAGTTGCAGGCTTCTCTGTTTTCAGGGTTTTCATAGGCTAATAGCATACTTTTCAGAGTAAGAATAGTAGGGCGCAAGAGCAAAACTTACTTTTCCGAGTAGAAAAGATAACGTAGTCGACCAAGAAATCGTTCAGAACAAGCCCCGATCGCAAATCGCGGCAGGCGATTTCGAGATCGCGAGATCTTTACGCTGATCTCTATGCTTAATCTGCGATTAGGAAAACGGTCGACACTTCTATTCCGCGCCCAGAACCGTGATACTTGCCCGGAACAGTTTCGATTGGCGAGACCCCTATCCGAAAAATCTCAAAAGCAGTTGATCCTTACGACACAAAGCAGCTCTTTGGAGAACTCCTCACCGTGGGAGACGAGCCGATTTGTTATCTTTCTTTTTTCTGCTAACTATTTTTTTCTGTTATCTAAAAATGCGACCCCCCCGGGGGGTATGTCAAAACAAAAAAAGTTCTTCACACTTTACGGCCCTTGCAGCAACGAACCCGTAGGACCCAACCATCGCTGAGGAACACGCTGCTTGTTTCCGCCTTACGGAACAAACGGGTTGCGAAAAAGAAGCCTTAGCCGAAGTACTTCCGGACCATCTTCATACCGATATCGCTGGCCACCCATTTCTCACCGTTGAACTTGACCGCTCCCAGCCGCTCAAGGTTCGCCAAGTGCTCCCCCAGCTTCTCAGCCGGGAACCCTTTCTCCTTATGACCAGGATAGATGTCCCCTAGACCTTTCGAGATCTCGCGAGCCGTCCTCGGAGTCTCACAGATCCGCACAATCTGAATATTAGTCTCGGTCGTCGTCAGTATCCGGAAGATCTCCTCCTCCGACAACCGCGGCTTCGTCAAGCTGAAACTCACAGCACCAGCAGTCTGCGAAGGACCAACCTTCGGCCCGTGCCTCCGATGCCGCATGAACGAGTAACTCACAGCCCCCCAAGTAGCCAACAGTAGCGTCCAGACGAACCCCGCATTCGCTAACAATCCAATAACCTCGTCGAACTGGAGAGCAACAGTTGTCATCATTCTACCTCACCCGATGCAACGCGGCCATCTCAATCCCTGCAGAACCCACACGATACGCGTAGACCTTCATGTCCGTGAATGCCCCAGGCATCTTCAACACACGCATCTTACGAGCATAATCCTCGCTTCCAAAAGGCTCAGTCGACAAGTCAACTACTCCATCACTGAGATGCTTCACAGTATTCTCAACATGCTCATTATGCACTCCCTTATTCGCCAAGAGAAGATACAACCCCGAAGTCTCACGTACATGAGTCTGCAGCGCTTTCAGCGTCTGCTCAACAGCCGGAAACGGCGCAGAACGAATAACATCACTCAAACTATCAACCACAAGAGTACAAGCTCCTAGTGGAGCAACGACCTGCGGAAACTCCTTCGCCAAGAGATTCGCGGGACCAATATCCCAGTTAACCATCCCCGACGCTTTCTCCTTCTTCATCCCGAAACTGTCAATGAACCACATCTTCCGCGAATCGAAAAATCTCTCAAGACTCCAGCCATACAGATTCATCTCTGCAACAATATCCTCCCAGGAACGGCCCGTCGTGAAATAGACCGCAGGCCGACCATCAAGCAACCCTCGATACATGATCTGCTGAACGCAAGTAGTCATTCCCGTATCTGCCTCGCCCAGGAAGAGGATGATGCTACCCGAGGGAAGTCCGCCCATGGACTCGTCGAATGCCGATATTCCGCTCGAAAGATTCTGCAATTCCTACACCTGTCCTTGTCTCTGATGTCCCCGGTCTTCCGTTGCGAAACCCTGCTGGTCGATGGCGTGGGCTTGCCCTTGAACCCCTTGTTCCACTACCCCGGAACCGTCGGATACTGGAACCGTCCCCGTAACAATCTCTTCGAGGCCCGAGTCAGCGGTTTCGGCGCTTTCTCCGTTGAGTATGGAGGCGCCTACCACCGTGACTAGCACTTCTTACACCGATCGGTCCCTTGATGTTCACACCCTCGGTTCCGATCGTGAAGGCGAAGTCGTTAAGACTGTGGCTGGTTCCACGCATCTTCCGGACGAAGAGCTTCCGAAGTGGCGAGCTCTGCTTTACGAGCGAGAGCACCATGACTCCAGTGGCGAGAAACTCTTCAATCCCATAGCGGCTGATGAGCCCCGAACCCTCTACGATCTCCGTAGTCATCACAGTAGTGCAGCCCACGTCCTTGAGCAATAGCCCGACTTCGAGGAATATTTCTCGAAGAGTGTTGAGGTCAGTGACCCGGAATCCAAAGCCTGGGAGTGAATCCACAACCAGCCTCGTAGCTCCCAACTGTTCTACGAGTATCTTGACCTCGGAGAGCTTGGATCTCAAGTTGTACAGTATCGATTGCAATGACTCTTGTTCAGCCATCTCCGACTCGACACGCTGGTAGACTGCGTCAACCATGCCGATCTTCTTCTCGGCTTCGAGCTTCTTGAAGTCCCAGCCAAAGCGCAGCATGTTTGCTCGGAACTCCGTCGGCGGCTCTTCCGTCGAGACGTAGACACCGGGCTCACTGTATCGCGTCGCGCCTTTGTACAGATACTGTCCGCAGCAGATGGTCTTCCCGCATCCGGCGCCGCCAGCGAGTAGAACTCGTGCGCCTTTGGGAAATCCGCCTTCAAGCACGTGGTCCAATCCGGGGATACCAGTGTGGACCCTTTCAATTGCCTCTTCCATAATGTCCCGTTCCTATCGGTCGGAAAATCCACGATAAGCCTAGAGTAACCTGAGGAAGGATGCGACAGTAACATCGAATGATCTGAACTATTCACGACTCTGATTACTCAACAAATTCTTAGCTAACGATTTCCTTACGCGGCCCAAATTTTTCTTTTTCCGACCAAGGAACCTTTTTAGGGCAAGATACGCCGGAGTCGGTCCCTTCCGTGAGCAAAATGCCAGAACGGGGATACTCGGTCACTGGGCTGGACCCAGATCGCACTGTGAGGTGTGCTGGCCGAGAACTTCGAATATCCCCTAAGGCTTCGGTCGAACTTTGCCGCACGATCCGGGGAATGAAACTCCCGGAAGCGAAGAAGCTACTAGAACGAGTAATCGAAAAAAAGGTCGCGGTCGCATATCGCCATTATCACAAAGAGGTTCCGCATCGTCGAAATCTTACCGAACCCTTCTACGCCGGAAGATATCCCCAAAAAGCAGCAGGGAGGCTCCTTCGGCTCTTAGAAGAGCTCGAGGCAAACGCGGAATACCGGAACCTCGATACGGAGAGGCTGAAGATAATACACGCGGCGGCCCAGAGAGCCAACAAGATTCCGAAACGAAATCCCCGAGCATTCGGACGCTCAGACCTTCTCCAAGGGACAACCACCCATATCGAACTAGTCGGCTTCGAGGCCGAATGATTGTCAGTAACCAAATATTTCATCAAGGATGTCTCTCGACGTCTCGAGATCGACGAGTTACTCCAGAGAGATTTGAAACGAGCGGGTTACAGCCGAGTCGAACTCACAAAAAGCCCGGTCGGAACTAGAGTCGTAATCTACGCCGCGAAGCCCGGAATGGTTATAGGTCGAAGAGGCCAGAGCATCAAGGATCTGACAAAACTTCTCGAAACGAAATTTGGCATCGAGAATCCTCAGTTATCCGTAGCAACCATCGAAATACCTGAACAAGACCCGAAAGTCGTCGCATCTCAAGTCGCGCAGGCATTACAGAGAGGAGTGCATTTCCGAAGAGCGGCCTACTGGGCGATCCAGAGAGTCATGGAATCCCAAGCTCTAGGTGTTGAGATCATAATCCGCGGAAAGCTCACTACCGAAAGGTCAAGATTCGAAAAGTTCCGAGCTGGATATCTCCCGAGAGTTGGAGATCCAGTCTTGAAAAGTGTGAAAGTCGCAGTAGCGGACGTTCAATTGAAACAGGGACTGTTCGGCATCAAAGTCAGAATCCTGCCTCCCACAGTGGATTTCATAGACAAGCCCACGATGAAGACTCCGCCGCCCAGTGTTGCGCCGACACCTACGGTTCAAGCGGCCGTTGCGGAAGCCGTTGAGGTAGAAACGGAGAAGGAGGAGCCAATTGGCAATACTGCGCAAGCGTGAGATGAAACAGATGCTCCCCGAAGAGCGGAAGAAGAAGATCTCAGAACTCAGAGCCGAACTCACCACAATACGAACATCGGTGAAGTCAGGAGGAACAGTAGAGAATCCTTCAAGAGTTAAAGAACTTCGCCGAACAGTAGCGAGACTCCTTACGGCAGAGAACAGTCCAGTCATCACGGAGGAACCTGAATAGATGCCGATAACGCCACAAAACATCCTTGCGCACGAATGGATAGGACTCCACGTTAAAGTACAGGCTTGTCCAGACCCTCGACTGAAAGGCCTCCTTGGAATAGTGAGAGACGAAACAAGAAACACTCTACTAATCGAGGCCCGGAACCGACTAGTGAGGGTGCCAAAAGATAATGCTCTATTTGTCGCGACTCTCCCGACTGGAGAAATAATTCCAGTTCAGGGCCCGGCTCTCAAATACCGACCTGAAGACAGAGTAAAGAAGGGGCTCGCAAAATGGTAGTACGCAACATCGGACTAGACGTCAAACCGCCAAAAGCCGGGTGCAACGATCCTGTCTG
>VBBE01000014.1 GCA_005884605.1 Candidatus Bathyarchaeota archaeon | reverse complement strand
GGGTTGAGATATGATCTCTAACACGTGCTTGGTCAAGGGTATGCTGAAACGTCTACCTCTCGATACTGGGAAACGTAATGCTCCGTTCCTGATCTCGAACCCGTAGCAGGAGACGAGCTGCTGTCTGACAGCGTACGGGGTCCTAGTAGGAAACCCTCTCCTGACAGACTTGTTCTTAGTGGCTAGTATTCCTGCGGCTCTGCTTATCGCGCAGAGCTTGTAGCAGCTGGGGCTATCATAGCGGGCAAGCTGGTTGTAGGAGAGGAGGGAAAGCCTTCTCAGCGAACACGCACCGTTCAACAGACCGATCCGTATGGAATCGTTAACCATCCGTCTGAACACATCCAACAACTGGAAAACATCGCCTGTTGGAGCATAGTATTGCCAGACAGACTTGAACGCCAACACGATAAACGACAAGAGCCAAAATCCCAGGCATAAGTCAGAGAGGCATCCGACGATTAGCTAACAGAGCCGTTAATAGTAACGACAAGGTTTTCCCGTTTGTTAGCCGTCCGTTAGCGGGCCATTTGGAAGGTTTGGCCCTTGGTGTTCTTCCATGAGCTCATCCTTCACAGGGAACCTGCAACTATCAGACAATCTTAGCCAGCGATAGACTGGAAATCGCTTCACAACGCTCGCCGCTGGTCCAAACCTAAATCAACATACCCCCACGACTGAATCACAGCAAAGTTGAGACCGGGGGCAAACAGCCGAGGGTTCGAGGATGAAACCCACGGTTTCCAGGAAGGAGAACGGATTGCGAAGGTCTCTGTTTGGACCCTATTGGCTCTTGGTATCGTTGAGATCGCCTTTAGTCTGATCAGCGGGAGCATCTCCCTTCTCGCGGATGGTATAGACTCTATTTCCGACGCCGTGGTGAGCTTCTTTGTCTGGGCTGGTCTCCGCATCTCGCGTCGTAAGCCCACTCGCAGGTTCCAATTTGGCTACTATAAAGTCGAAAGCTTCACAGGCCTCATCACCGCGATCGTTCTTGTAGGGGTCTCAGGCTACATTTTCCTTCGATCCTACAGAGCCTTCCAGAATCCCGCCCCCCTGAGGCTACCTCTACTCGCTTTGGTTGTCCTTCTAGCCGCCGGTTTGGGTTCTCTGTACCGCGCTCTCCAGATGCGTAAGATCGCCAACAAATACAACATAACTTCGCTGAAACTCGACGCGAGAAATTCGATAAAAGATGCGTCCTCGTCGTTCGTAGCCTTCGCAAGCGTCCTCGTCGCGTCGTTCGGAATTCACTTGGCGGACGCGATCGGAGGAATGCTGGTAGCAGTGTACATTCTTACGGTCGCGTACGTGGCGCTGCGAGAATCCTCCCTAGTCCTTCTCGACGAGTTCCACGAGCCAGAGCTCTCTCACGAAATAGAACGTCTGATAAGAGCACACGCCGATGTGAGGGGAATAAGGGATCTGAGGCTGCGGAGAGCGGGTCCATTCATAGTCGGAGCGCTCGAAGTAGAGGTTGAAGGGAATATGACGTTGAACGAGGCTCACGAGGTTGCAACGGAACTGGAAGCCTCGGTCAAAACTAGGATCGGGGGTCTTAGGAGGCTGGTCGTAACCCCCGTCCCAGTGGTTGACCCTCACGAGCACCCCCACGATCACTACACTGCTTAGACCTCGGTCCTCCGGGAAAATAGCCGCCGCTCAGCGGCTGGCTACCGAATGATGCGCGTTGAATAACTTGTAATTGACAGCCTTCACAAATGAAGAAAGACGAGGATTAGGATTCTGGCAAGAACGCCGAGGATGGGAGGAATGACGAGCACTGTTGCAAGCCTGCTGACGACGCCGAAGTCAAAGGGCCAGGATTGGATCTTCTGTATGTCCTGTTGTATCTGACGCACCATTGTGAGCTCATCAGCTAGGGCTTGCGTCTGGGTCGCTCCATTCTCCGGAAGCGTCTTTGGGACTTGCTCCTTCACCCTCGTGATGATTGTAGTGTATCGAGGTGTTACCCAACTTAGCTCTTGACGCTTGGCCTCCTGAAGTCTCTCTCGGATACTGAGCAGAGGTAGGAAGAACATGACGATCCCGGTAAGGATAAGCCCTACGCTGAAAATGATGTCGGTAAGTCTGATGGGAGCAAATGTGATGAATACACCTCCCGGAATCTCTACATCAATACTTACCAGTTCCACGAAAGTCCACGTGATTGGGAAAACTGCGTAGATACTTGCCAATCTAAGCGAGGCGGTTCCGAACGGCTTCAACCCGAGCGTTCTGTCTTCGGTGAACGGTTTGAGCCGTAGCGGTAGTTTGCCGGCCCGGTGAACATCGTACATCGAGTAGCCGTAGACCCACAAAAAGGAGGCTAATATCAGAAAGAAGTATGCAATGACAGCGATGTGTTCGGAAAAGATTGTGGTGGGACTTGGGAAACCGAAGAGAAGAGTGATGGCGACTAGGAGTATGACCCAAACCGCAAAGACATTCGCGAGCCGGAACGGAATTCTAAGGCGATTGGCCGGCGGGTCCGGACTGATCTGGTTGACATAGTCGTCTAGCCTTTCCATTCTATTCGAAATGAAATGGATGGCGTAGACGAAGTAGACAAGGAAAATTGATAGGACCAGGGCTGTATCTATCAAGTAGCCGCCGAGCCCAGCGGGAGGAACGATGATGTAGTCGAGAGTAGCTAGTAGCCTAGTCGGAACGAATCCAATGATGATCGCCCAGAGCCAGAAAGGAAGTCTCAACCTGGCAGCCCGGCGAACCAACGGTGGCCAGGAAATGACTTTGGACGGACTATGCAAGAAAGCTCCCAGCATGACACCTGCTGGAAGCCTTCCTTATAGAACCCGTGCCGTAAGGTGGTCTCCGTTGAAGAGAGAAGGAAGGAAAGAAACGCAGCAGTATCGAGAAGAACTATCCTACTGGCTCCGTGCTGGCGGTTTCTGATTCTGGAACTCCTTCGAACTTTTGGCCTCTCAATGCCGAAGGGATCACGGCAACGAGGCTCATGATTCCCATGATCAGGAACGTCGTGTGCATAGGACTCACGAACAGAGCAATGTTAGACGTGTTGGAACCAGCGAGAGTTTCGCCTGCGAAGACAGACTGGAGAACGTTCAACGGAATGCTTGTCGCCAAGACAACGAACACCATCGCGAGGCTGAGAAGGGCACCTGTGGTGACAAGTGTGGCCGATATTCCTGAAGCAACGCCTCTCCTGGTTACCGGTGTCGCGTTCATGATGGAACTTATATTCGGGGCGACAAACATGCCCCCTCCCGCCCCACTAACAACCATGAGCGATGCAAGCGTCGTGTAGGACGCATCGCCCGGGACCAAGGCGAACCCAAACAGGGCCGCGGCAGATATCAAGAGACCTCCTGTAGTAAACCCTCTCGCCCCATATTTGTCGGAGAGAAAACCGCTCAATGGGCCGACGGTGACGAAGGCAACCGCGAACGGTATCAGAAGGATACCGGCGGTAAGCGCATCATAGAGTAGTGCCCCTTGGAAGAATATGGTCAGCACGAGGGAGATCCCACTTCTCGATATTGAAGCGAGAAAATTGCTCAGTATTCCTGCTGTAAAAGGTCTGATCTTGAACAGCTTCAAATCCATCAATGGGGTCGGGGTTTTCAGCTCCACATAACCGAAGCATGCTAGCGCGACCAACCCCGCGACCATCATGACCAAATCTAGAAGAGTATATCCTGACAGGGCTCCCAGGGTCAACCCGACGAGGAATACGGACAATCCTCCCGCGAACAGCAAGTTCCCCGGAAGATCTATTCTTTCATGCTTGACCGTTCCTAGCTCCTTGAGCTTCTTGTAAGCCCAAAAAGTGGCGAAAGCGCCTATGGGCAGATTTATCCAGAATATGGACTGCCAGCCTAAGGCAACTGTGAGGATACCACCTAAAATGAGGCCGATTACGGATCCGCTGATACCTGCTACTAAGTTGACCCCAATCGCCCGTCCCCGCTCGTTGGGAGGAAACGCATCTGTCAGAATCGCCGCATTGTTTGCCCATATCAGTGCAGCGCCCACTCCCTGAACGAGACGAAAGAAAACAAGCACGGTCCCGGAGATAGCGAGACTGCAAAGCCCTGAGCCGATCGTGAAGATGAGAAAGCCGAGGTTGTAGAGACGCACCTTGCCGTACATGTCGGCCAGCCGACCGAACAACAGCAATAGAACCGCGGTCATGAGAAAGTAGCCCATTACCACCCAGAGGGCTTCGAAGGCAGAGGCGTGCAATGTCCGCGTAATCGTTGGCAGGGCTATGAGGCCAATGTTCCCATCGAGTTGGGACATGAAAGCGCCGATGGTAGTGTTCGTCAGAACAGTGTACTTGTATTCCATCTCAAAGAACCGCTCGCTTTTCCAGATAGATGAAACGGTGGGCTGTTAGAAATCCCGTTTAAGGTCTATTTCCAAAGTTCGGGCGGGTTCTAAGAAAAGCGAGGATCTGTCAGTAGAGTTCCCTTCTTCTGGCTGTTAGGTTTATGGCCATCTCGGCGATGTCTTCGCCGTACTCAGCGACGCGTTTCAAGCTCTCGAGCGCTAACCTCACTGCGACGACGGTTTTGGGGTTCAAACGGAGATCAAATAACTTGTCCATCACGCTTTCGGCGTCTTTCTCAATTTTCTGAGCAGATACTATTGAGGCGTTAGCGACAGAGCCGTCGACTTTCGTTAGCGACTTAAAAGCATCCTCCAGGACAAAGTTAGTCAAGTCGCTTACCTTCGATAGATCCTCAACAAGGCGCGGTGGAAGAGGCGACTCGATTTCGGAGGCCATTCTCGCGATGGTGGTTGCATGATCGGCTATTCTCTCAAGGCTTTTCGAGACTACACGATAAACCAGGCAGTCTCGAGGATCCACCAATCCGATCTCTTGAATCAAGCTCCTATTCAGGACGGCCATGGTGAGTTGCCTTATCAGGAACAGGTAAAATCGGTCAACCTCTTCGTCTCTCTTGATAATCTCCTCAGAAAGCGCAGAGTCCCTATTCTTCAGAGACTCTACCGCGTCACGCAACATGAGTTTAGCGATAAGACTCATTCTTGAGATGACTTTTGGTACCGGAAGATCCCCGTAGGTTGAAAGGCATTGAACTATCAACTCATCTCTTGACTCCTCGATGATCTCCGATCCAACGAACATGCGCCTCGCAGCCTCTCTAAGGTATACACGAAGGTCGGGCCTTGACGCCGTATGAAATCTTATTCTGATCACATCATAGCCTGCCAAATACTGGGCGACGACCGTTCTCAAGATCTGTTCTCTATCCTGATCCTTTGAAGGCGCGAGAACAGCCTCTGCACCCTTGCCCTGATTGGCCGGAATCTTCTCATGCGGGACCAAAGTTAGCGACGAATCTGACCGCGGAAGAACAGCCATGACATCACCCACCTTGAGACCTTGTTCCTTCACCCAATCCTTAGGGAGAGAAACAGTATAGCTCGCCCCTCCCGTCATTTGCAGCCTCCTCAGCTCGACATGCTTCAATTCCCGAAACCATCTCCATTGGTCTATGTATATATTTGCCCTGGCTATATACTCGGTTAGTTATCTCCTTATTTCCCATG
>VBBE01000013.1 GCA_005884605.1 Candidatus Bathyarchaeota archaeon | reverse complement strand
CCAGAATCAGCCCTGATGTTGAAAAGGGGAGGGCTCTCTAGATTTCCCTCTAAACGTTCAGGGACGACCCGTTAAGGCCCTAGATTAGCCTGCCCTTCCAAGCCTGGATTGCGCCCCGCCCTGTTCAGCCGGTCTCGCCGAGAAATTCTGCCATACAGGAAATCATTCCTTTGGGGGTCTTGCACAGAGCACCTCGCGACGCAAGAGTGGTTGAGGGGAAGAATCCGGTTCGCGGAGTCGCCGTTTATCGGCAATTATCTAGATTCCAGAAACGCTCGATGAACTCTAATCGACTTCCTCTCGCGATACAAAGGCAAGCTAGCTGGAACAATTAAGAGCAAAACAATCCTACCCTGGGAGTTGGAGCGGGTTGTCATACGCCTGCCTCGAGAGAGCCGGGCTGAGGGAAGACAAAGATCTTCACTGTGAGGCTTGGGTGTTAGTGACGCGGGCGACAGACACCCTCTTTTGCAGGGCTGGAGGCAAAAACCCGCTCCAAAGATGGCAGCGGGTAGAGGCTTTTAGTACCATACAAGCCAACGAAGAAACCTGGAGGAAAGGATGAACCAGGAGCAACGCCTCGAACTAGTAACAAAGGGCACTGTAGAGATCATCCAGCCTGCAGAACTCGAACGCGTCCTGGAAGAGAAAAAGAAGCCCCGTGCATACTGGGGCTTCGAATGCTCCGGAAAGCAGCTAGCCACGGCTGCCTGGAATGATGCATATCGGCACAGGACTCGTCTGCGGCTCGAAAATCAAAGACATGGTCCAAGCAGGATTCCACTTCATCATATTCCTAGCAGACTGGCACAGCATGATAAACAACAAGTTCGGCGGCGACATGGAAAAGATCGAGACAGCTGGCGAATACTTCAAACACTGTTTCACAGCACTCGGACTGACCGAAGACAAAATCGAATACATCTGGGCCTCAGACTTGGCAGAGAAAGCCAACTACTGGGAACGAGTCATTCGAGTGGCCAAAACAACTACGGCACAACGAGTGATGAGAGCACTGCCTATACTGGGCCGGGACCTGAAAACCCAAGACGTCGAAGCCGCTACCCTATTCTATCCATGCATGCAAGCGGCAGACATATTCGAGATGAACCTGGACGTGGCCTGTGCAGGAATAGACCAGAGAAAGGCCCACGTGCTAGCACGAGAAGCGGGCGAAAAGCTGCGATGGGGAAAGCCGGTCGCTCTCCACACTCCGATGCTAATGGGCCTTGCTGGGATACAGGGATCCGACAAGGGATCCTATGATGAGGATCCTAAGCTGAGCAGTGTGATTGCGGCGAAGATGTCCAAGAGCAAACCCGAGAACACAATACTCCTTCACGACTCGCGGGAACTAATCGAGGACAAGTTGCGCAAAGCATACTGCCCGCCGAAAATAGTCGAGGGAAACCCGGTAATCGAATACTACCGACTCCTCGCCTTCCCCACAAACAAGACTGTCACGTTAGACAGGGACCAGAAATACGGAGGGGACACAATATTCTCTACATACAAAGAACTCGAAGAAGCATACAAGACAGGAAAAATCCACCCGCAAGATCTCAAATCAACCATGGCGAGAATACTAGCTGACATCCTCAAAGGAGTAAGAGAGTACTTCGAAAAGCACCCTGAACCGCTAGAACAGATGCAGAAACTGGAACCGAGATGATAGTGGCTTGGTAGCTCCGATCCAGCGAAGATATCCCGCACATGTTCGAAACCCGCGGATCGATCTATACACTCGAAAAATGGAGAGGGCCACCCGGATCTTTGAAGATCTACAAGAACAATCTGAGGCCGGAGTGCCAATCATCGTCGAGGGAAGAAGAGACGAGGCAGCCCTAAGAAAACTGGGAATCAAAGGAACAATCCTCTGCCTCAAAGCCACGGGCGAGCCGAGATTCAGATTCATAGAACGGCTCGATGGGTCAAAGCGCGCAATTGTGTTAACCGATTTCGACAGGGAAGGAGGGGAGCTGGGAACCTGGCTATACCGGGAGCTATCACACCGCGGAGTCTTTGCAGACAATCAAGTATGGCAGAAGATTCGCGGCCTCGCCAGAACCGAAGTCCGTAGCGTAGAGGAGCTTCCAAGTTTTGTAAGAGCCCTCGAGATGCGATCGAAGGGATTGAGACCATAGATCGATGATCGCGAAGGCCCGATATGTCTCCGAGTGGAACGTGGTGAATTTACAATAGCGCACTCGTCCATTATCGTCCGTCTCGGACACATTGAGCGTGGGGGCGGTGTCTTAGGATTTACCGTTCTTCATCCGGACGGCCTTCGAAGGCTTGCCATTACCTTGGAAGTAGTCTCGGAGAACCTGCTCGAAAAATATGGAGAGGCCTCCTACGCGTCCGTGGTAGACTTTTTCGACTTCGTGGCGCACTAGATTCTCCGCCTGATCACTCAGGGAGATCATCATTTTGCCCATTTTCGATCAAAGTATCTGAGAAGCCAATCCGAGATTGACAATTCTTGACGGAAACCACTAAATCCCATACAAGGGAGACTATGGATATCTACAGCAACTTGGGGCTAACCACCGGGTTTACCTCGTCCGGCTCAATTTTTCAGCCCGAGAACATGTAAATTGCATATAAATAGTCAAAAAGAGAGAGTCACGCAGTCACTCACGCACCCTTAATCTCCTCATTTTCCATGCAGCAAAGTCCACAAACCATTGTTAGAACGCTGTAGGGTACAGAGTGACAGATATCTTGAGATGCCATTCCCTGCTCTACTTCAGGTAGCTGTTGGGATTGAGTATTTCTCTAGAAGTCTAGACACATCGACACTCTCCATTGCCAGGGGCAATCGATGGCCTGTTTTCTTCACTACAAAGAAGAGCGCAGTAAGGCTCACGGAAAAGTAGACTAGACTTGTGACGAAAAAGCCAATCGGGGTCGACAGCTCTGGAAATGGATCCGGAGGAAGATTCCACGACCAAGAAGACATAGTGTTGGCGAGTTCTAGCAGGGATCCTACGACGAGAGTTTGACGCAGTCGACCACGCATCAAGAATGGAATGATAGCCCAGACCAAATAGTGCGTATAGATCTGACGCAACGGGATAAGCCATGCTAGTAGTCCGAGTGCGACAACGTCGATCGGACCGATGTGTCGAGCCCTAGTCCACACTATTCCTAGGCCAGCCACAAAGAGAGTTGCTGTTGCAGCCAACCACACCTGATTCTCCACAACCGTATCCAAGGAAAGATTGAGGACGGATGGAAAAATTGCGTAGAGCAAGTTCATCATCGTGAAACTCGCGGTTCCTCCCCCGAAACCGGAAGAGAGGTTGAATCCAAGGACAGATCCGAGATATCCGGGTAAGACGGCCGGCACGACTAGGCCGAGCGCGAGAATCGACCCGGTTGTCGCGATAATAGGGAGTGACTTCGGGGTTCCTTGCTTCCTGACCAGCCAGACGAGCACGAAGGGAATCGCAAGAATCGGATGAATCTTGAAAATTGTTCCTATCGCAAGCAAGATAGATCCCGCAAAGTAATGTCCCCGAACTAGAGCGAGAACCGACCCGGCGAGAATTGGATAGCCCAGAACGTCGCTGTTGAACCAGTAATAGGGAGAGAGAGATATCGAAGGAAGGGCAAGAAAAATAGCCGATGGGACAAAAGCGGAGAGACCGGAAAACCCTCTCGTTCGTAAAGTGACGAAAATCAACAGCGCCACAATGGCATCCGCGACAAGCCCAGCTATCCTAACGTTTCTGGAAATCAGACCGATCGTATCCGGCGCAAGCAGTATGTTGCCCGATGTTATTCTGATGATGCTTCCTACTATTGCGAGTAGAAAAGGCGGATAAGGAGAAGCCCAGGGGTTGGACGAGTAGGGATTCTGTCCCGCAATAAGCATCATGCTTTTCGGAATATCGGCGCCTAGGAGGTCTCCGCCGCCGTCCGTGTGGAGGATCAGTGATAGCTTCTGGAAAGTTGTTGCTGCTAGCAATCCGCTGAGGATCATCGCCATGTACTTGTCGACGAAAGAGTCGAATTCCGCGTAGCTCCGATGCAAACGTGGTTTCAGGGACGCCAGCATCGTCTAGTCGAGCGCGTTCTAAGATGCTAAATAGGCTTTCAATCTAGAACGTTAAGATGAGTATAGGGCGCGCACAATGAATTTTGCTGACGGTTTCGTTCTTGCACTAACAATAATCTTCCTAGCCTACTTCGCCTACGCTACTCCAATAATCATGGTAGGCGTGTGGAGGTACAAGAAGCACGGGTTTGCGGCGGAAGAACCTGGTGAAGACTGGGATCCGCCTAATGTCTCTATCCTCGTCCCAGTAAAGAACGAAGACAGAGTGGTCGGAAGACTACTGGACGCGATTACCAAACTAGACTATCCCAGAGAAAACCTCGAGGTAGTTGTTGTCGAGGATGGATCGAAAGACCGGACGCTCGAAATCTGCAACAATTTCTCCCGGCAATATCCATGGATCAAAGTATTCCACAGAGACACAAGTATCGGCAAGGGCGACGCGCTAAACTTTGGATTCGCCAAGTCGAGGGGGGAAGTCATTGCCACGTTCGATGCTGATGATATTCCTGAACCAATGGCGATCACGAAGGCGCTGCGTTACTTCAACGACCCGGAGGTCGGGGCAGTACACGGCTATCATCGTACACTAAACCTACAGGAGAGCATTGTTGCGAGGCTCGCGGCGTACGAGACATTTCTGTATAGACTAGCGAATGACGGGAAATACGCGCTTAAGCTGTTCGTCGCGTTCTCCGGCTCCAACACGTTCTTCCGGCGTACCGCTCTTGAGAAGGTGGGACTCTGGGACGCGAACTCGATCGTGGAGGACGCGGAGCTCGCGGTCAGGTTCGCCCGAGCGGGCATTCCGACCAAGCTGGCCCCCGTTGAGAGCTGGCAGGAGATGCCTGCAAAGGTCACAAGCTTACTGAAGCAGCGCATCAGGTGGAGTGGGGGAAACATTCAGACGGGATTGAAACACTGGGACGCTTGGAGGTCCATGTCGCCCGCGAAGGCGTTCGATATGGAGGTGCTGATGATGAGTCCCATTATGGCGATCCTCGCCTTTGTTGGCTGGGCGCTTCTAGCGCTGGGCGTAGGCCATGTTGGTATACCTGTCGCCGAACTTGTGCCTCTCTTCGTTGTCATGGGTGCGTTGAATATATTCTATTTCGGAACGCTCCTAACAGTCGTTGTCGCCCAGGCAAAAACTGGTATTGTGTCTTATCTCACTTTGGTTCTAGCCACGTATCCATATGCGACCTTGCTTTCTGTCGCAAACTTCGTTGGCCTCATCTCCGTTCTAGTGCTAGGGAGAAGGCTGTGGCTGAAGACCGAGAAAACAGGTTACGTCGACTCGCCGCACCGCTAAGAGCACGGGCTTAGAATCTGTGAGAAGACGGAAGGGGACACGATCGTCTACGGGCAAGTCCCCATTTGGCATGTGACAGCAATTAGAAACGAGAAGGGAGAACCGGGCAAGGTCGTTCCTACGTCAAACTCGGCGTCGAGAGGCTGCCATGCCAGGGGGATGGATGATGTGGCAATGTACAAGGGGCCGTATGTTGTCTGTAGTCCACTTCCGGGGGTTAAGGTTAGCAAGACCTTGTA
>VBBE01000064.1 GCA_005884605.1 Candidatus Bathyarchaeota archaeon | reverse complement strand
GCCGGTCGCGGTGGTGCTCTTGGCGGACTTCTGCGTGCCCTTCTGTGCAGGTTTCATGAATTCTTTTCGTCTTCAGAGATTAATTACTTTTCACGAGTTCACTCCTTGCGTTTCAATCAGCCTCGTTGGGCCCTTGTCGGAACTGCTCGCAACCGTCAGAGCCAGCATTCTCTATGGGATTCGAATCCTTTTTCCATTCGAGCCCCCCCGGCCTGCACCGAGTTCCCTGAACGGTTATTGGCTACTCCGTCTGGGCGTCTGGATAGGGATACTAGAGAATGACCGACGAAGAAACACTTAGTTCGGAGAAAGACCCGAGCAAAGCATGCTTATTTTTTTCACCCAGACAAGGCAAAGTACTTTTCACCATACGGGTTTCTGAAGCACTCTACGAATCCGGCTCATTGATGTCGACTCCAATCTGAAGAGCAGGTTCAAGCCTGCCCCGCTCAGCAAGAATCCGGTAAAAATGAAAACCGGACTGCGGACCACGGTTGGGCCAAACTCGTTGAGCAAATTGTAGGGAAGCAGAACTCCCAAGATTGCTACTATCAGTCCCACTGGAAGCATGATGGATCCCAGAAGCTTTCGGCCCTCGACGCTCTTTGGGACAGCAATCCATGAATGACCGAGGAGGGACATGGCAGCTCCAGTCAGGCCTAACCAGTAACCGGGACCCAACGTGAAGTGGCATCCGAAGGCAGGACAGGGGATTACGACGGAAGACCCGTCCCACAACCCCGCGACAGTAACTAACACCCCGAATCTTGAGAACAAAGTCAGGATGCTGCCGACTACGATTAGCTGAGGTACCCCCTGAGATACCGCGTAAGAGTTGAGGGGATACCACGGATAATCTCCTAGGAATAAGTACGGTAGGAACAGCGAGGCTAGTGGCAAGATACCTCCAAGCAGGTTCGCGAGGCCTCGAAACCGCATGACACTTGGTTTGTTCAACGGCTTGACGAAGAGAAGCGATACGAGTAGAAGCGGGAAGAACACGAACAATCCAGCCATAGGGTCCCTACCTGAAAGCCACACCAATATAACTAGGAGAAAGAGCGGAATCAGAACCGCGGATGCTAAAACATGCTTTACTAGGACTTTCAATTATAGAAAATCATGATCGTTCGGACTAAAAAGTCAAGCGTTGTCTCCCTCAGCTTACATCGTGTAGCAATTCGTTCGAATGACGCGAGGCCCACTTCTTTGCAACTGAATACTTTACTCAAGAGCAATATTTTACAGTAGTAGAACCAAAGTCATCGCAAGGGTGGTTTGAGATCGAAGTAGCCGATGGAAGCACACCCAAAAGCAAGCTTCCAGACTTTGACAGCCTCTGGGATTACGACCATCCAGGCGCAACTGAGAGAAAGTTCCGGGAACTTCTCCCCACGGCATTGGACTCGAGAGACTTCCCGTATCTGACACAGCTTCTCACCCAGATAGCAAGGGCGGAAGGCTTGCAGCGAAAATTCCAGGACGCTCATAAGACACTCGATCGCGTCGAAAAGGCGTTGCTCAAGGCAGAGGCGGACGATAAGACGAGGGTCCGGTATCTGCTCGAACGTGGAAGGGTCTTCAACTCGTCCGGAAAGCGGGACGAGGCCAGGCCCTTGTTTCTTCAGGCATTAGATCTCGCTGCCAAGTCCAAAGACGACTTCAATGCCGTAGACGCCGCTCACATGATGGCGATTGTCGAACCAACCGAGAAACAGTCGGAATGGAACCTGAAAGCGTTGGACATTGCCGAGAATTCAGCGGATGAAAAGGCGTGGAAATGGAGGGGCAGTCTCTACAACAACATAGGCTGGACATATTTCGAGCAAAAACAGTATGAAGAATCCCTGCTCATGTTCGAGAAAGCCGTGGAGTTCCGGGTAAAGGAAGGCGATCCGAACAAGATCATGATCGCAAAATGGTGCGTTGCCAAGTCTCTTCGGATGATGGATCACACGGAAGAAGCTCTGGAGATGCAGCGAAGCTTGTTTGAGCAGTATCAGGCGGCTGGCAAGAAGAGCGGATACGTCTACGAGGAGATAGCCGAGTGCTTGACGGTAATGGGGGAGGAGCAGGAGGCTCAGGGATGGTTCGCGGCCGCTTACGAGGAACTCTCGCGGGACCCCCGGCTAGCAAACGAACAAGACAGGCTTAACCGGCTTAGAGAGCTTGGAAAAGTTGGCCGGCCGGAAACACCCGGAAGTTAGGACGTCTTCAGAGCGAGAACCCTGTGATCGTGTCGATTGAGGAATTAGGACTCGCGGCTCTGTTCGCTCTTGCTTTCGCCAACGGAGCCAACGACGCGGGAAAGAGTGTGGCATCGTTGATGATGCCAGAACCCTCTGCTTCGCCTCCAAGACGCAGAGCCTTGCTTTGGGGAGGCTTCTTTACAGGCGTCGGAAGTGTCACGGCAATTCTGATCTCCGGTAGACTCTTTTCCGTCTTCACCCCGCAGAGTCTTCTACGGACCACGCCGCAGTCCACTTTTGTCCTCGCAGCACCTGCAGGCGCAACTTTGTGGATTCTTGCGGCAACGTTTCTACGGCTTCCTGTCTCCTCGACACATGCAATTGTTGGAGCCATTGTTCTGCTAGCGGTTTACCTGTTCGGAACATCAGGGGTCCAGTGGGGTTTCCTGTTGTACAGGGTCGTCCTGCCCTTGGCGGCGGGACCTATAGGAGCGATGATTGCGGTCTACGTTTTGGATCGACTGACTCGTCGACCCACAACTCCGGGTAAGCAGAGGCCTCGACTGACGCGAATTGCTCATTGGGGGTCCGGGGCTGCGACTGCTTACGCACGAGGGATTAATGATGCTCCGAAGATGGCAGCTCTCGGTGCGTTCTTTCTTCTCGCGAACCCGTCCGAGGCAGTTTGGCTTCCCTATTCCGTGGTTGCTGTGGCGGTGTTCTTCGGTTCTCTTGTCCTAGGACATCGGGTGGCCGTAACAGTCATGGGAAAACATACCTCTCTCGACCAGGTTCAGAGATCGAAAGCCGGCGCGGCCACTGCCCTGGTAGTGTCCGCGGGAGCTTTTCTTGGAGCCCCTTTATCCACGACCCAGATTCATGAGGGTTCAAACGCGGGGATCGGCGGACGAGCGAGCGTTGTCAGGTCAACGTTGAAGGGGATGCTCTTGGCTTGGCTGGTGACCTTACCTGGCGCGGGCATCTTCGCTATCGCGATGTCCTATCTCGGAGCCATGCTCTAACAAACAGGCTGATCGAGTGATCGAACCGGAACCATCCTAGCCTAGTCGGGGTCCCGTGTTGACGTCTCCGAACGAGAGGGTAATCGGATATTTTCTGGCTGGAGGACTTCCCAGAGGATCAACAGTGTATGTGACGACAGAGAGGATTATTGTGAACAAGGGCGGGGGACAATTGAGCTTAAGGGCACACTTCCTGGTGGGCGCTATTGGCATTATTCGCCCAGCGGTCCCTGCTACTGTTGCCCTAGTAATTCTTCTCGCGATTGCAGGGTTCATCATCTTTCTCTTGGTCAGAAAAAGAAGTTTCCGTCGGAAATTGTTTACGATAGAGCATGCTGAGGGGGGACGTAGACAGTTCGAGGTGAAGCGAGGGCATGTTCTCAGCATTGAGGTAAAGCCACCTAGAAGGGTTCGGAGTGGACACGTGGAAATTGTATCCCTATCGAGTGAACCGTTCGATCTGAAGATTCTAGGAGGGGGGTCTTCAAAATTGCCAGAAACCTAATGGTGCGTTTCGACCCAGCTAAGGTGAAAGTGACTGAAGGTCAACTGAGAATTGCCCGACCATCTTACCAAAGGTCGCGATTTGCTGAAATGTGATACGACCAATTCGAAGGGGAGTTGTCCGCTCATGCGGAAAACAGCGACATCTGAAACCGGCAAGCTCAGAATTCCCAGTAATGCCGAAAGAAAAGAGAAAATGGGAAGTTTAGTGGAAGTGGTCTAGTGCTTAGTTATCGTTAGTGTTATTGTGGCTGAGTGGGTGAGGCCGCCGCTTGTACCGGTTACGGTGACGGTGAACGTTCCTGTTGCCGTCCCTCCACCGTGGCCGTTGAAAGTTAACGTGGACGTTCCGCTTCCGCCTGAAGCTACCGTTACGCTGGTTGGGTTGAAGCTTGCAGTAACTCCAGCGGGTAGGGTGCCGGTTGACAGTGAGACTGTGCCGCTGAAACCGCTCAGCGATGTTATGGTGATAGTTGTTGATGCTGATCCGAATCTGTTCATCGTCAGGCTGGAGGGTGATGCGCTGATGCTGAAGTCGCCTGTCACCTGACCGGTAACGGTGAGAGTGTAGATGGCGCTATGGGACAGGGTTCCGCTTGTGCCGGTGACGGTTACGGAATACGATCCTGTCGGAGTACTAGAGGTTGTTGAGATCGCTAGCGTGCTTGTGAAGGTGGGGTTTCCACTTGTCGGGTTCACTGTGGCGGTGAGGCCTGTTGCTGATGGATTGATGCTTGTGCCAAGGGAGACTGTTTGAGTGGTTCCGCTGACGAGGCTGACTGTTACGGTCGAGGTTGTCCCCGATCCCTGGACGACGGAGCCGCTTGTTGGATTGAGACTTACGCTATAATCGAAGGTCCCTGGCGCGGTGAATGGCGCGATTTGTCCAATGACTGTGTTCCAATTCTGGAATGTGGTGGACTTGCGGTATTCACCTGCGACCCAGAAGGTTGAGGACGAGGTCGGGGTCGGGTCTGTGGCGGCGCCGAAATAGTCACCGTAACGGCCGCTAGTGTCAGCGGTTGTGCCTGCTCTGATCACGGCGGCTGACTGTAACGTGTTCAGTGGATCGCTAGAGGCTCGTCCCGTGGCCATGGCTGATGGAAAGATGCTGCTGGATGACCTGCCGAAGGAGACGACTAGCTGTCCCTGGTAACTTGAGACTGCTGGATAGAAGTAATACTGCCCGCTGGCTGAGAAGTCGAAGTCCTGCGCCTTGGTTGCTGTTGCGCCAGATTGCGATTGAGAAGCTGCTGGAGCTGACTGTTACGGTCGCAGGCGGAACACCTGTTAGAGAGACTACCGTTTCGGTATTGGTCTGACTTCTCGGACTTGGGATGCATGTTCCTGTACAGTCAGTTACCATGTAGAAGGTCGTGGACGAGGAGAGATGTTCTGCGGGATGCAGTGAGAACATGTTCGGGTCCGGCGTGTTTGTAGCAAAGTGGATCGTCGAGGCTCCGGCAACAAGTTCTGACTTGTTGAGGACCCAGTAGTGGACACCGATATAGGAAGTGCCGGCGGTGTTGAAATCGTTCACGGAAATTACGTACTTGTCATCGTTGGTTCCGGTGACAGGCTGGTCAGGAAGACGCCCGCTGTCCGAGACGGAGTAAAGGTTGAAAGTGCCCGTGGGATCGTTGCTCGTCGATACGGCGAAGACGACTCGGCTGTTGGGAATGTCAATGATCGACGCGAACCATCGTCCACTGCTGGAGTCATACGAGACTTGCGGGTCTGACATTGACGAGGCGGGCAGGTTAAAGAAAGTGTCGAGGCCGAAAGTGGCCTTGGCAACTGCTCCAACTTTCGTGTAGATTATGCCGGCAAGGTTGACCATTTCGAAGACATGGTTTGGCCCGGCACCGACAATTACGTCTGGAGGCGAACAGCCACAGGGATTCGGTGATCCGCCTGGGGCTCCCTCTAGGATGAGACCCACGGTGGTGGTCAGTGGTGAGGGAGTGCTTGGGGCGGTTGTAACGATCTTTGCGGCCTCGTCTGTCGGCACGTATCCGGTCTGTTCGGCCTGTGTTTTGGCCTGGTCGTAGGCTTGAAGGCCTTGTGAGTGAAGCGGAGCTTGGTTCGTGTTGCCAGTAGACTGGCCTGTTGCCTGGAGGCTCCTTACGTCTACGGTG
>VBBE01000063.1 GCA_005884605.1 Candidatus Bathyarchaeota archaeon | reverse complement strand
AAGGGTTAGGCGGGCTTTGTTTTGCTCCACCGATCATACGGGCCTCTACGGGCTTCATCATTCGCGCACGAGCCTTACGACAGTGCCGGTCCCGAACTTCAGAACACTGTCCGGCCTGACCTCAACACTATCGCTGACCCGCTGAAACCCCTTGCCATCATAGACAAAGGTGCCGTTTGAGCTCTTCAGGTCCTTCAAGAGTAGCTTATCCCCGTCAAAACTCAATGAGGCGTGGCTCCTCGACACCTCCTGGTCCGGAATCACAACGATGTTCCCTGGACCTC
This sequence comes from Candidatus Bathyarchaeota archaeon, assembly GCA_005884605.1. The sequence continues at coordinate 5,043 of VBBE01000063.1, read as the reverse complement.
TCCCGATAGAGATAACCGGATAATCATCAAAATTCATAGACACCCTCGTCTTGACCAGCGAAGATGCAGGTGTGGTCACGAAAACCAAGTAATAGCCTAGCCTCGATAAGGACGGGCTCGGCTGAGTTGTTTCATTGTCCTTGGGACCAGCCACAACGCCTCTTACGATAGACAACGACTTCTCGTAATCGTTCTCTTCGACCTTCTCGGTTTGCCTAGCATTCTTTGGGTTCTTCGGATTCTTGGCCTTCATCGTTTTCTTGCTCTTCTTTCCCTTCTCGCCTCGACCTATGTCTCCCTTGAGTGCCGTAGATCCTGCTAAGGGTGAGTCTGAACCCAGAATGCTTGTTATGACGATCCCCCTCTCCTTGATCTTGGCTCCTGGCCTTGGTTTTCGACAGTCATCGCAGAAATGCCGGAAATTCTCGTTCTCGGCTCCGCAGAACGGGCATTTCCAGTTCTGACCCTCCGACTCAACGTTTGTCCCGATTTCTCTCTCACCGGATAAGGGCTCGGAACTACTTACTCCCAAGCATGAAACCGGTCAGTAGATGTCTGACGCGGCTTAATCTCTCTCAGTACCAGGGATCTGACTCAACAGAGACATTCTGTCTCGATCTCGCAACCGACGGCCTTTGGATTGGATGTCGTGGGCAGGTGTCGATTGTGCGACCCCCGGCTCCAAAGAGAGTCTGATCCGAAGCTCGGTTCCCTTCCTGAGAATAATTCCCCCGGGCTGAATTTCCGAGTCGGTATTTCGACCCCACCTTGCTCTATCTGGAGCCAGAAACATACTCGCGCGGTGAGACAATGTTAATTCTATCTGACTCGAACAGGTGAATATCTGAGTTGGTTCAAGCTCGAACCGAAAAGCTCCCATCTTGGGCACAAAAGATCAACAAAAGAGTCAGAAATCGCTGGGAGTCGCTTAGTGGCAAAATGACTCCTATGGAAGTCTTATAAGTTTACCATGAAGCAATTCTTGGCAAGGGTGCCTATAGAGCTGGCTATATCAAAGGTGGACAAGACTGGTCGGGTGTACATTCCTGGCAACCTTAGGGAGGCCTTAGGGATTGGTCCCAATGAAGTCGTTGAGGTCAACATGGAAGGCGAGAGGCTCATCCTGAAAAGAAAGAAGAGCAGCGTTTCGGCCAAGGGTAGGGGACTCTTCAAACTCAAGAGACATGTCGGGGATGTGGACATGGAAATTAGAAAGGGCTCGCTGAGAGCTACCACAAGGGAACTTCGTGAAATACGTAGACGTTAACGTTTTCGTGTACTGGCTGGGAGATGACCCGGTCTTTGGTGACGATGCAACGGTCATATTGGAACGGATTGAAAAAGGAGAACGCGCCGCGACATCATCCCTAACGCCTTGGCTGACGCACATAGCCCTCGTCAGCGGAGCCGCGCGGAATTATTCCGAAGAGAAACTGCTGGAGAAATTCAGAGAACTCCCGTTTCTGCGAATCGAGCCGCTCACGTTCGGGGACTACTCGAGTGCTGCGGGCGCAATGCGTCGTTACAGGCTCGATCTTGAGGACAGTCTACATTTCACTGTAGCCGAGCGACTTGGGATCAGGGAGATTTACACCAACGACCGAGATTTCGAGAAAACGCCTCTGAAACGTGAAGGGTTTAGACAACTTCACAAATAGCAAGGCCGAGGGCGAATCATCGTACTAATGGATTGATCAGCGAATGTAGGTTAGGGCTCCGTATCCGAGTCGTCCTGCTCACCCCCGGCTCCACAACTCGAAAAAAACGTCGCGTAGAGAACTGGAATGCTCAGTTCGAAGGTTGAGTTGTGGACGTCTTGGTTGAGGCTCTCTCTATCCTTCTTCTCGCAATCCAGATGCCGGTTCCAACAGTGGCCGCGGCTACTATTCCGAGGATTCCGTAGAGCCAAGATAGCCAGTTGGCAGACATTAGAGGCGATTTTGGTTGCCCTTGGTTGCTCGTGGGCTGTCCTGTCCCGCTTGTTGTGCCACCAATCCTCGAGCTAGGGTTTCCCCCAGTACTGGTTCTTGGGCCCGATCCTGTTCCAGATCCCGCGCCCGACTGAGAACCACTGTTTCCGTTTTGAGACTGGGTTGACTGTGTCATCGGGTGGCTTAGGTCCAGCGTTGTGCTCGCGAGTCTTAGCGAAGCCCGAATGCTAATTCCGAACTCTCGTATGATAGTTGTCGGGCCAAATGATGCGGGGCACGAGGTAGCCGAAACGGAATTATTGCATGGAATTGGTTGAATGGTCATCTCTTCTCCAAATCCGAAGTGGATGTTCGCGCTCGCGCTGAGGAGGAGGTCGCTGGTTTTGTCGTAGTTGAAAGTGAAAACCAATTCCAAGTTGTTGCCAAAAAGAATTGTTGATAGTGAAGTAGCCGTGGGATCCGCGGGATTGGAAGGCCGCGAGAGACTGAAGACCAACGACCATGCGGCGCGGGTCCCGAGGGTGCCTCCAAGATCCACGTTGGATGCACTTGTGACATTGGTTGGAAACACAAGTACTGGAATGGTCTGGTTCAGCTTCAGGGGTCCGTTGACCCACCACATGGTGTAGAGTGGTCGAGACACCATCGTGCTTTCGAGCGTCGACATTGACGAGCTCCAGTTGACGCTGGTCGGCAGACTACTAGTCATAGTGGTCTGAGCCATCCGTAGGACCTGCTCCATTTCTGGCATAATCAGAGGAAGGAGCGTCACTATTCGAGTGGCTAGATTGACAGACTCATTGAAGCTACGAGGAGAATAGGCGGCTGACGAGACACCGACATCACTAGATGCTGTGAGATCTCGGGTGACGTTTAGAGATGCTGTAGTGCTGTTGAGATCGATGACTGTCCAGTCAAGTGTTCCGTTTATGTCTACGGTTGAGGGCATACTCGCAATCATAGGGCATACGATTGTGTTAGTCGATGTCGAGACTCCGAGTGTTTCACAAGACTGGAGAAATGAGATAGAAGCTGATACGTTGTAACTTGTATGTGCGCCCTTCTGGAGGGATGGAGTCGCACCTACAGGGGCCGCAATTAGGAAAAGCAATGTCAGGGCGCCTATTGTGACCCATCTTCTCCGCATGGCGACTCACGCGTCGGTAAGGATACACCAAGTCTCGTAAAAAGAGTTAACGGTTCCAGCTTGTTTACTGATTCATTCCCAAAGTCCATGAATAAAAATTCTGGGGTACGATGCGATTCTAAGGGAACTTTGGCGAAAGCGCTCCGGCGGGACAAGCGTCAATGCAAGCCATACAAAGGATGCACTCCGAATCGTTGAACTTCTTCCAATCCAAATCCAGTATTGGAATCTGCATCGGACAGGCGGTCTCGCATTCCTTGCGGTTTGAGCATTTGATAGGGTCGCGGTGCATTCCGAGTAGGCTGTTCTTCTGGAAGACCGCCATGATTCCCCCGACAGGGCAGATGTATCGGCACCAGAATCGGGGGATTCGCCACGCTGCATAGATGAATCCTATCAGAATCAGGATGTTGATCCATGTGAGTGCCGATATGCTTCCTAGCCACGAGCCAAGGTTGGCGGCAGAGAGGTCTGAGACTTGAGCTGTTCCGAGGAATCTCCATGAATGGGCGAGTAGGACTGGTAGCGTTCCGAAGAGGGTGCCATCAGGGGTTATAGCAATGAAAAGCCCGGAGGCTAGGTCGGATCCGAGGCTTTGCTTGTAATCTGACCCGACACCGTAGTAGAGAGCGAGACTGAGAGTCCCGCTAATCAAGAAAGTTATCCCGACTAGAACATACTTCAGTCGGATCCAGTATTCGTGGGTGCGTGTCTGGACGGAGTCGACTCTTCCCTTGATTCCGGTGATGACGTCTTGGAGGAAGCCGACTGGGCAGATCCAGCCGCACATGAATCTGCCTAGGACCGCTCCGACCACGAACATTATCCCGATTGGCAACCATGGAAAGACTGCTTGCGACAAGAGGAGCGTAGTCGCATCTAGCGTTGAACCGATCCCGCCCTGTGCCTTTACACTGGCAACAACCGGGAGGACAACCCATGATCTCGCTCCATCAAATGAAGGATTCAAACGAGCTATGGCAAGGCCGGCGAACAATAGGAAGAATCCTAGCTGCACAAGGGTCCTAATTGGCCAATAGTAAATTCTACCTCGCCGGAACGCCTGCCAGATTCTCTTAGCAATACCGATCTTCGGTTCGCTTGTGGCAACAGGTTGCATTGGGTAATCTAGCCTAGCCAAGGAAGGGAACGAACTGACGCACCACTTGCTGGATAATGGTCCACTGTTCCGAGTAGACGCCCAGCATCATGGCCGCCAAACCTAGGAATAATGTGAGAGTTGCGATGACGCGATTCAAATTGGATCACCATTAGCTCGGCGAATCAGTTTGGCATCCCCCGAGTTTCCGTAGTTATATTGTTTCCGAAGACGAACGAGCATCGGAGCGGTCCGCGTATGATATAGAGGTTCTGTCAAGCCCTCGTAATGCGGCTTTGCTGTAGTTGGTGGTCGTTGGACTTAACTTGCCTCCATCGACTCTGAGGATTACCGTCGTCGTCGGGTTCCCCTTCACTGCTTCACCTGGAGGCCCGTTGGGGCTGAACCTCAGCCCTCCCGCAGCTATGTTCCTAGCCGCGTTCTCGTCCCTGTCTAGTATGGCTCCACAGTGTGGACACCATAGTCTTCGCTGGGTGCTCTCTAGGGTCTTGTACCCGCATATCGAGCACCGCTTGGACGTGTTCCTAGCAGGAACATAGATTACCTTCACTCCTTCCCATCGTGCCTTGTACTCTATCTGTCGCTGCAGCTCTCCAAAGCTCCAGCTGTTCATCCGTGCCCGATAGTTTCTGCTTTGGAAATTGCCCTTACGATAGAGTCTTCTTATCCCAGTCAGCTTCTCCATGGCTATTCCATACCGTCGAGTCTTCGCTTCCTCGACTATTCTCTTGGAGGGGTTATGGAGTATTGGCTGTACTCGGTTCCTCTGACTTTCTCCATACTTGGAGAAGACTTCTGTTCTTATTCGCGCGTCGTTTCGCTTGAGACGGCTCTTGACACAGCGA
>VBBE01000062.1 GCA_005884605.1 Candidatus Bathyarchaeota archaeon | reverse complement strand
GTCTTCCTCGCGAATGTCTGCATAGCGCCAATGACAGAAACCAGCATCAACCCGCTGTCGATGAGGGGATTCGATGGCTGGTTTTGCGTGATGTATCCAATTGCGATTGTTGTTGCTCGGTAGAGCAGGTATCCCCAGAGGACTAGAAAGGTTCCTCCTGCGAATATGGCCGCTTGAGGTTTTTTCTGTACAATAACTCTCCATCCCCAGAGTGCAGTGAAGAAGTAAGTCGCAAGGAGAAGTACCGTAATAATCATAGTCCAGATGATGATTTTGTCGGTCGCCCCTTGGACGTTCTGATAGGTTGAGCTTAGCCAGTTTGATATTGCCCATACCCCGTATGTTAATGGCGCGACAGGGAGAAAGAGTACTGAAATTCCGAGGGTTCTCATCAGCTTCTTTGTGTGTCCTTCACCCGTCAGGCCTCGTTCTACTTTGACGAGTAGTTGGGACACGGGTGTTGCGATGAAGTAAGCTTAAGAGGATCCATGTGTAGAAGATTATGATGAACGCGGGGAATATGGGGAGGGCTTCGACTGTTCCTGCTTGTTGGATCCAATACGAGATCCCTGCGATCATTGGAGCGTAAGCTAGTACTAGTATGATGACCCGTCTTGTCATTCTAGAGAATAGGATGGCTTTCCGGAATTTTTCGAACAGTGCAAGCGGTGTGAGGACGAGGTATACTCCTGTGCTGCTGGCGCCAGCAATGAAGACGAGAGTCCATGCCTGGGTTAGGCCAAGTTTTGCGCCTGCGAAAGCTGTCGCGAATAGGAACGCCATTATGACCGTGAAGATTAGTGTGTGTCCTCGGATGCCGGGAGAGAGGAGCAGCCTGATAGAACTGGGCAGGTAGAACCTGGATTTCTGCTCTGGTAGGGTCAAAATACGGTCTCGCTAGGCTATCCTAGCTTACTGGGTTCTGAGAGGAAGTCTAATCATTTCTATGATACCGGCCCTTGGCTCGGCTCGTAACTGAGCCAGGTCGGTTTCTAGGGAGCTTCAAGCCGGCGCCTACCGGGGCCCTGGGATTTGCGGCTTGTTTTTGGTCCAAGGGGTTATATGGAGTTCTTTAGGCGTCGGTTTCGAGGACATCTGAGTTTTGGTCGCTGCTCACTACCATCCGAACGGGGAGATGAAGCGGCATGTTCGTGCGTTCATCTACGTGGCCGCGGTCTTGGGCAAGGAGTCGAAGGTTGCTGACGCCTTGTTCAAACTTGCCGAGGTCAAAGAGGTTCATGTCATTCCCGGCCGGCATGATATTATGGCGGTCGTGGAGGTTCCTAGGAAGCTTCTCGAGCCTGACGCGCAGAGCATTTACTGGTTCATTGTTGAACGGATCAAGACGATTGGGGATGTCACGGACACTGAGACTCTGATTCCTATCGTCTCGGCTTCGAAATGGTCTGACTAGACTCTCGACCGCTCTTGCATCGCGCTACACGCTGTGCAAGACCCCCCCTCCCCCAAGGAACGATTTCCTGCCTAGCTGGGATTCTGGGCGATTCCTCTGATTCAGGGGGCAATCCAGGCTTGGATGGGGAGGCTGATCTAGGGGTTTTAACGGGTCATCTCCGAACGTATAGAGGGAAATCTAGAAAGCCCCTCCCCTTTTCAAGATTAGGGCTGAATTCTGGGCAAATTCTCTTGAGCCCTTACCACGGGATCGGATTTGTTCCGGCCTTCCAGCTAGTTTCTTGTGCGATGAATTAGACCAGGTCTTGTCCAGTATCGCTTTTCCGGCTGGTCCACTGGGAAGCCGCTTGAGTCTTGAAAGTAGCGGTCCTGTCTGTTCTGGTCGGGCTACCGAATCAAGATCAGTAGGATCCGGCTAGCTAAGACGGCCTCAATGAAGGCGTCCCGTGGCTCGGTCGCGTGTGATACTTGAGGTTGGGAGGTAGATTTCTGGCTCCTTTCCATAAGGTATCAATACGAATACTACCTATGGGTCGCAATAAAAGGGGCGCCGATGGTTTCCACCTAATTACCTCATTTTTCTCCTGACAATTCAATTGAGAGCATGGACGTGATTGTGGATTCCACAAACCCCGTTCATTCCGCATCGTGCATTCTCCGGGCTGGCTTAGGTTTCAGTGGAGATGCATTTCTTCATCCGGGCGAGGTGCCCTCTGTGCAGGTCAGTCCACATCATTGGCGTCCTTCCGATCACTTCTTGCAAGGTTGATCTTTAGAACGCCAGATAGAGGTCCCTCGACTCGTATATTGGGTTTAGCGGACAACAATCACTTGTAGGCTGACAAAGGCTTAATGGAACCAGGATTCGTGGCCGAGTTAAGCTCCTTGGTTTGGCTCTTTTGAATCGGAAATATGTTGCGCCTGGCTGGGACGACGTCTATGACATGATGATAGAACTTGCCCGACAGATCAAAGGCATAGGTTACTTGCCCCAGATCATCGTGGGAGTCTCCAGAGGCGGCTGGCCTCCTGCTCGAATCATGAGCGATCTCTTGGAAAACGCGAATCTTGCCAATATGAAGGTCGAGTTTTACACGAACATAGGAGTTACTGCACAACGGCCAAAGATCACCCAGCCGGTCACTTCCGAAGTCGTCGGAAAGCGAGTTCTGGTGGTTGACGATGTCGCTGATTCAGGACACAGTCTACGTGTTACAGTCAAGCATCTTGCCCGAAAGGGAGCACGAGAGATTAGAGTCTGTACGCTTTACGTGAAACCGAAGAGCATCTTCAAACCCAACCATTACGCCAGAACAACATCAAAATGGGTCATCTTTCCATGGGAAAGATTGGAAGCCATTCACCTGATCAAACGCAATCTAAAGTCAGGGGGGACTACACAAGCTGTGATCCGCGAGTTGAAAGGCAGCGGACTAAGCCCCTCGCTTATTCGTAAGCTCTCGGCACTGGATCGATGATAACCGAAAAAGTAGGGTCGTACCTTCTGTGGATTCAAGGATTCCGAGACGCAAGAGTCATTGACTCTGAGAAAGCGTTGCACGATCTGCGGGGGTCATTTGATGGCATTCAGCTTCAGCTCTTGCGTGCCGACCGGATTGCTGGGGTAGAACACATGGTGTTTGATTGACAAAGCGACAGAGGTCCTCAGCGGAACCTTAGACGATTCTGTCCTGGAGGTCGGAACCGGAAAGAAACAGGGAGACTTGAAGAAGGCCTATAATGTCTCCGATAAGCTCTTGACCGCCTCGAAAACGCCCGGTGAAACCGAGAGTGGCGTCTTGAAGAGGCTAGTGATCGAGCGCTCCGCACTCTTAGTGTTAGAAAACTAGAGCGTCCTCTTCTCCTTCTCTATCCCCAAGATGCCGTCCGGAGGGATGACGGCGATTCCAGCCACCTTGCCAATAATCTCGATCAGAACTATCTTTCCCGGGTCCCGTAGATCCACCTTTCTTGGAATCTTTGTTGCGATCGCGTCGATGACTTCCTTCGACGAAACATCGCTTCGCCGCTTCTCGATCGAGACACGAAACGTTTCACCATCCTTAATCGCTCCTGACTTTTCTGAAACCGCGTTCCCGATCGCCTCAATCTCCGTGGGCACAACTCTCTGAACCGGTTTGACTTTGAGAACGTACCGAAACTCCCACGGCTTATCTTTCAGAGTATACCGTAGGTTTCGCACCACTCTGAGCGGGTCCAGGGATGTCTTGGCGACAGTCAAGCCGCTCACCGGAGTATAGCTGGTCTCTGCGGAACGGTCTCCGAGCTCTGCCATGAGATAGAGCAGCTCCGAATTTGCCTCTCGCTCGTTGCCTCTCGCGCTAGATATGAGAAGATTGAAGTCGTTTAGCAGACCTAATCATTCCTGCAGTTCGACATTCAACGGGAGAGCCTTTCTAAGGTCTTTTGACCCAATGGCTCCTTGCCGAAGAACTTGGACGCCAGACCTGGTCTGTTTTACAACTGTGGACTCGGGACGGGTAGACGTGATGCCTCCATTCAGGACGATGTCGACTTTGCCTTCGAACACCTTGAACGCATCTTCCGCTGTCCTTAGTGACAGGTTGCCGGAAATATTTGCGCTGGTCCCTAAAAGGGATCCTCCAGCCTTCGAGATCAAATCCAACGTGTCCCTTCGGTCTGGGATTCGAAGGCCGACCATTTTCTCAAGTCCAGTTACTTGGCATCCTAGCCCGTACACCGTGTCCGTTGGATAGACTACGAGTCCACCGCTCTGTATCACGGTTGCTGCTTTCTGAATCGACTCGCCGCTGATATTGAGAAATTGAGTCAGCATTGCCTGTTGCTTTCCCGACCAATTCGACTCTTATATCTCGTTCACATCCCGTCGCCCGTGACACGATTTGGTAAGTTCGACAATCATCGTTCATGGCGGCGCTGGGGAATGGCCCAAATCGAAGCAGGCGGCTGGACTGTCGGGCGTCAGGCAGGCTGCGACTAGAGGGTTTAGACTCCTTCAACAAGGAAAATCTTCCATTAAAGCGGTTGACGCTGCGGTTGTGGAGATGGAGGATAATCCAGTCTTTAATGCAGGCAGCGGGTCAACCCTGAATCTTGTTGGTCAAGTTGAGGCGGACGTTGGAGTCATGGATGGGAGGACTCGAATGGGCGCGGGGGTCGCTCTTCTGCGGCATACAAAGAACCCGATAAGTCTGGCGAGACTCGTAATGGAGAAAACGGATCATGCATTGCTTGCCGGAAAAAGTGCCGAGAGGCTCGGCGAGGCGTTTGGGTTGCCAAAGGCGAACTTGAAGCTTCCCGAGCGAGTCTGTCAATGGAAACAGGCAAAGGAGGCTTGGAAAAAGGCATCCTTGGCGATTTTCCTAGAAATCTGAAACTGATACGGAGCAAAGGCCGAAACATAGTCGGAGATACCGTTGGAGCTCTTGCGATTGATCAGAAGGGAGACTTAGCCGCAGCGGATTCTACAGGCGGAGTCTCGTTGAAACTTCCGGGTAGAATCGGGGACAGCCCCATCCTTGGAGCCGGATTGTACGCTGACAATAGGACAGGAGCCGCCACCGCAACAGGGGTTGGAGAGATAGCGATGAGATTGGTCGTCTCCAAGTCGGCTTGCGACGCAATGCAGTCCCTGACCGGACAACAAGCAGCGTCCCAAACCGTAAACATGGTGACGAAAATGGCCAGTCGAGGACTGGGGATTGTCACTCTCGACCGCAAAGGGCGACACGGCGTCGCTCACAATACCCCACACCTCTGCTGGGCTAGCGTAACAAAGAATCGAGGTCTCGTATCGCAAATACACCGTTGATTCACAAGGGCGCGTTGTCCCAACTATTCGACTCGTCATATTTTCAAGGGTTTTTGGGAAGCCTTTTAAGAAGGTACAAATCGCGATAACCCCTAGTTTTCGGAGACGATCAAAATGATACCCTATACCAAGGGGGAGGAATGGGGCGAAGATGAGGATTGGGGTGGCGAAGATGAGTGGGGCGAGGATGACGATTGGGGCGGTGGGGATAACGGCGCCGAGGACAACTAAGGTCTCCGCCTAGCCACTTCAAAATACTACAAAACTGTTTCTGGAAATGCACTGAAAGGGTAACAGGAGTTCTATCTTCGGCCCAACCGAACTTGAGCGCGTTAGGATGTAAAATAATGCGCCATCAATCAACGAAAATCAGAGCCTTACCGCTCATCGCACTAGGTCTCTTATTCCTGGTACCTTTTGTTACACATACTGCCTTTGCGGGCACCGTTAGCAACGGAGATTTCCAAGCTCAAAGCTTCTCCAAGGTGGTTGACTGGTACGACTACGTGCGACAGTACGCTGCTAACAATGGCCTTCCTCAACCAAATGCTACAGAACGCGCTTACATTTACACAAACTACATCAATGTTGGCGGTTTCCAGCTCTTCTACGCCGGGCTTGTAAACGCCACCCATAGCGGGACATTCGTGACGATACCGATCCAAACCTTCTTCGAACACTTCAAGACCGTCGGTGGCAAAGATGCCATCACTGCCTCCTCATTCATCAGCCTTGTTAGCTTCAACGAGTCGGGCACCGACCCCTACCCTAACTCGCCCGACAAGACCGACACTGTGTATGCTAGCTTCAGTCTTGGGGTCAATCTAACGGCAACAACCGGCCACAAGCTGCCGGGCTACGTGGCAACCAGTACAATCATACCCCTCACCCAAGTAGACGGCCAACACTACACATGGGGACTGAAATACATCAATCTCAACGCCATATGGTGGAAAATCAATCCTGATCCATTCTTCCCGACCGCCGACCTTGTCACGCCGAGAGGCTTCGCACAATACAGCGAACTCAGCTTCAACTACGCACTCGCAATCGACCCGAACGCTAAGACCGCAACGTTGACTTCAAGCTATACGATAGGCCGAATGTCGGATCTCTACATCCTATCACCAACGCCCGCAGTTCACCTCAACTCAACAGGAACCTACAACTTGAGCGGTTCCCAAATTGGTACCCAGACCATCTACCAGTTCTTGCAATCGAAACAGCTCGAGATCTCGATTGTTCTCGCTAACAAGGCAATCCTCGCGGGCACGGACACTAACAAAGACAGTTCAGGAGCGAGTGTCGACAACAACAGCTCCATAGATGTCACGCATACCGCGGTGAATACGGCTGCAAGCGACGGAGACAATATATTCAAGACAGACTTTGGCGTTAAATCGAAGTACCAACTCTACAATTATACTGCGGACTCCTCCCAGAATACCGCCTCGAACTACGACGTAAACGTGAGAACAGTCAACGTCAGGGCATGGGCCGGAAACCCCGTCTTCTGGTTCCAAAACCGCTTCATGGGATTCCTGCCACTGTTCGTTGCCAATGTAGATCCCGGACTCATCCAAGAGGCTAAATCAGGTCTTAAAGACTTCATGGTCTCAGATTATCTCTACATCATATCCTATCCAACATGGGGTGGCTACAAGATAGTTCACGACCCAGATTACACAGCATTCTACACCCCTGCTAGCAACGTTGGACTGCTCACAGCCATCTTCCTAGCGGTGGCTGTCGCAGCAGGGGTTGGAGGGCTATTCGCCTTTCTGTTCAGGAAACGAAGAGTAGCCGGTTTGGCGGTCGGCGGAGTCGGAACAACTGGCCCCACCCCAACTCAGGATCCAACCCCTTCAGGTCCACCTATTCCGGGTCGATAGTGCTTTCAGTTTCCCTTTCCTCCTTTCTTTTCTCGCTGACCTAGGGAACAGTGAGCTAAACTTCATCTTCAAATCCAGTAACACCACGACCCGTACATGATAAGCACCGGTTCAGCAATCGATGTCTCGCACCTGACAAAGGCTTACGGATCTACCGTCGCCCTCAACGATGTTACATTGGCAGTTAGTACCGGTGAAGTACGAGGCCTTCTCGGGCCCAACGGGTCCGGAAAATCGAGCCTGATGAAGACAATTATGGGTTTGACGAAGCCATCCTATGGCTCAATCCAGGTCCTCGGACATGACGTCCGAACCAACCCAATGGAGATCAAGAAGATTGTCGGCTACGTTCCCGAGTCTCCTAGGTTGTACGAGTTCCTGACAGCTACTGAATATCTTGATTTCATAGCCGATGTTCGAGGAATACCATACGAGCAAAAAAAAGAACGCATCGCGAGATTTGTTGACGCCCTTGACCTCGAAGGAAAACAGGGAGATATGATCAGCAGCTACTCCCAAGGGATGAAGCAAAAAGTCGCGATTATCGGAGCACTACTCCACAGGCCTCGGGTCTTGCTCATGGATGAACCCCTCAATGGGCTAGATCCGAAATCAGCCAGACTAGTAAAGGAGCTCATTCACGGGCTCGCTAGAGAAGGAGTATCCGTGATGTTCAGCACACACATTCTCGAGATAGCCGAGGCCATTTGTGACAAGCTGACCATCCTTCAAGGAGGGAAGATTCTGGCAGAGGGAACCTCGAAGGACTTGAGGGAGAATGCCGGACTTCCTGGATCGGGCCTCGAAGATGTCTTTCTGAAACTAACCGGAACGAAAGGTGTCGAGGACATAGTTGAGGCGCTGATCAGATGAGACTTCCAGTTCTGTTCAAGTTCGCAAAGGTTCTCATGATTTCACGGCTTCGAAGTACCCGGCGTTCAATCGTTTCTCGAAGTATTACTAGTCGGCCGATTCTCATCGGCCTCATAGGGATCGTTCTCTTCGTCGCTGCACTGTTCTTCGGTTACCTGACAACTGTTTTCCTAAGTTCCGGCGGAGCACCCTTGAACGGGCCGGTTGCGCATCAACTAGTCGTAACCATCTTCGGAGGAATCCCTCTTTTCCTCGTGGGTTTCTATTTTACAATGGGACTCTTGTGGGAGGTGAACGCTTCCACAGAGGCCGAGAGCACCGACGCGATCAACTGGCTGCCCATCACACCCGGGGAGTACGTTGCTGCTTCAGCTCTCTCGACCGGCTATACTTACTCTCCACTCCTCATGGTCGCATTCGGCTACGCTCTGCCCATCGGGATTCTTACCGGGAATCTTGCTGGATTCCTGGTCCTTGTTCCAATCGCCCTCTTGTCCACATCTGTCGGGTCGGTTAGCGTCGAGATTCTGAGGTCCGCGTTGGCGAGCGCGTCGACAGCATTCAACAAGCTAGGCGGTAGAATCACCGTTATCATGCGAATTCTCGGGATTATCCTGATACTTCTTGTTACCCAGCTCCTATTCAGCGGAGTGTTTCTAATCCAGATCATAAGCTCTCTCGTCGGATCAGCAGCGGCGGCAAGCTTCGTACCTGTCTTCTGGCCTACTCTCGCTATAACCAAGTTGCTTCAATCCGACTTTCTAGGAAGTGCAGGTTTCCTAGGGCTGAGCATAGCACTGTTTCTGTCCCTTTCATACGTTGCCCTATCACTCAGAGCCAAGTATTGGGCCGTGACCCCTGGAGCGATTCACTTCGCCGGAGCTGGTTCGGTATCAGGGCCGAGCTGGCTAGGCTATCTCGGCCTAAGCTCTCCCTCGATCGCGATGCTCAAGAGAGAAATTCGATCGGCCACCCGAAGAAAAGAAGTGGTCAGACTGATGGCAATCCCGATCATAATGCCCATCATGATCTCCTTCCCCGCAATCTTCTCCCCGGCCCCATCGTCCACATCGGGACCTGCCCAGATAGATCCGATTTTTCTAGTTATTCCCTTTCTGTTCGGGATCGGACTCGGCTCGCTATTTCTTGGAATGACTTCGATCGGTCAAGAAGGAAGAAGACTATGGAACATCAGCGCGCTTCCAGTTTCGGCTAGCATGCTTGTGAAGAGCAAGCTCCTGTTCACATCATTGGTCTCAAGCATCGGACTTGGTCTAGGAGCTGTTGTCTCTGCCCTTCTGCTTCACGCTTCGATATTCGTCATTCTAGGGTTCCTAGGTCTCGGGCTCGTCGTCATATTGGCAGAGGCAGGCCTAGGTATTGCCATAGGGTCAAGGTTCCCAGATTTCTCCGACGGTCCGAGGCCAAGATTTGTCACGGTACTCGGATCCATAATTGGAGCCGTTTTGGGTATAGTTGAGATGGCCATAATGGCTCTATAGGTGGCGTGCAATTACTGTTACCGTGATTTTGCAGGGTCTGTTGCAGATAACGTTAAGTTGGACTCTTCCAACCAAGAGGTTCTCTTTTAGTTCTTCGCCACTAGTCGAATGTAGTCGGATGTGTACTCACCGTTTATAATAGCTGATTACTAGGGCTTTGAATGGTGCGAACCTGCCAGCCAAGCGAGTTCTGTCTGTACTGCTTGTATTCGTGGCCGCTGTGATGTTTCTACCTCAATTTGCTCACTCATCGCCATCGTCAGGACAGACCCACGCGCCTATATTCATAAACGGTAACAATGGCTTCACGGCGGACAACGGCGTCACTGGGGGCAGTGGTACTAGTTCCGACCCCTACATCATCGAGAACTGGCTCATAACCACAAGTGGAAGTGGAATAGAAATCGACAATACTAACGTTTTCTTTGTCATAACGAACGTTTCGATACAGGGGATGGTGCGTCCAGCGACGGCAATCCTATTCTCCAATGTCACCAATGGCGAGTTGACGAATAGCATTATGCAAGGATTCTATGTAGGAGTATACAGCACTTCATCCTCTCAGATAACCTTGTCAGAAGACAGCTATGTCGATGTTAACCAAGCTGTCGCTCTCCAAACTACCACTGACGTACTAATTGAGAAGAACACTCAAGCGGCCAGCACTGGTTTCTCCATAACCACCCTCAACACGTCTAATGTAAGTATCGCTGATAACACTCTCAATGGTGAGATGTCCCTGGGGCACTCCGCCAGCTTCTCGATCACAGGAAATCATATGCACGGGTTCGGGGCAGGCATCCATGTAGACAGCTCCCATGAATTCTCCATTTCGGGAAACCAGATTCAAGGAGCATGGGGGCCCCCGGGTAGAAATTGTTGTAGGGCCGTCGCAATCTTCGTCAGCCAGTCAGATAGCTTCGAGATATCTGGCAACAGCATTACGGGATCACCTAACGGTATATGGTTCCAGACCGTGATCGATGCGACCGTCCAAAACAACGTCATATCGAACTCTTCTGGTCTAATTGGCTTCGATGCGCACAATCTAGCCGTCATTGACAACATTCTCGAAAATAGCTCAATCAGCCTCTTCGGCTCCAATATCTCCATTACAGGAAACAAGCTTCATGGAACACGTGGAATTGATGTCCGGTCTTCCGACGGCCTGGAGATATCAGGTAATGAGGTATCGGATGGTCCACTCGGAATAAGGGTTGCAATCTCCAATGCCCATATGGGATTCGCAATTGAAGACAACACGATTCTGCGGAACGGTATAGGCATCCTCGTTCAATCTTCGCAAGGCCTTGATATTCTAAACAACAAGGTCAGCTCGAACGGAATCGGAATCAGCGTGGACAGTTCATATCCTAACGTCGAATCAGGGAACATCACGATCGCCCAGAATGAGCTTTCTAGCAACGACAGAGGCGTAGTCTTGAACTCGACCTTTGGAATCCTAGCCTATCATAACAACTTCTACGGAAACACTGTCCAGGCTTCTGATTACAATAGCACCGACAATGCTTGGGATAATGGATATCCTATTGGAGGAAACTTCTGGTCAGACTATACAGCGACAGACACATGTAGTGGGCCGAACCAGGACGTCTGCTCTGGCCCCGATGGCATAGGTGATACGCCTTACGTATTCAACTACAACCGGGACAACTATCCATTGATGCAGCCCTACTCGAAAGTTAGCGAATGATGATGCGTTAGTAGGAATCGGACCTCGAATCATCGTAATCCAAAAATTGACCTTCGCAGAGGTCTTCAGAGCGTCACAACCGACAGACGAGGCTTCCATTTCAGATGTTGTGGCCTTTCTCACTTGTACAAACTGGAGAGCCACAACTCAGATTTCGCACGCTAAACTTATGATCGGCCCGAGAATTACGAGAAGTCACAGACCAACCTAGAAGCCCAATAGCAGAGAATTTTGGCGAATCAACACTAACCTGTTACTCGTTTTGTGCCACAAAAGTATCAAGTAACGTTAATTCCTAAATCTAGGTCGAGGTTCGCAGGAGCTTCAGATGGTCGGGGTCGGCCCAGTGCTTTCCGCAGGGACGGGGAAAGAGTCGAGTCCGGAGTACCTCAACAGTGAAGACAAGCGCGGTCCGATACCGATACGCAACGTTCGGAATTGCAAGTTCGGCTAGAGTCTCGAACGCCTTTGAAGCCTATAAGGACTTCAATTTTCGGAGCTGGCAACTGCGCTAGCGGAGTCTCGCCAGGCTTATTTATTACGGGTAATACTAGTATTAATGTGAGCGCTTATGGCGGGTCGTACATCTAGCTCTGATAGGATGACGAGGACGAGCATCAGTCTTCCTGAGGATCTGAAGCGAGAGATGGAGGCCGCTGAGGTCAACTGGAGCGCTTATCTCAGGGATGCTATCTCAGAGCGTTTGAAATGGGAGACAGAGCGGAACGTTGCGGAAGCGGTTCTTCTCAATGAGAAGTTGCGTCGGAAGGCTCCCAAGGGCTGGGACAGCGCTATAGCAGGGCCTTTGACGAGAAGGAATTGCCGGTGGCTGCTGATTCCTTGTCAAAGTACGGGTTTGAGGTATGGGAGCCAAGAGGAGAGGTCTACCGAGAAGCGGCTCGGCTTAGCTTGGCACAAGATATTACCGTGTATGACGCGGCGTACGTTGCGCTATCAGAGCATCTTCGAGCATTGTTCTATACCGTGGACAAGAAGCTTCTGGACAGGTTTCCGCGGAGAGCGCGTCACATCAGGATTTTCAAAGAGCAGGCATCGTCTTAGGGACTGCCAATGGGCGAGTCAAGCCTTCAACCAAAGATGATGAGGGAGTGAGCTCGATGAGAGACCGGGAAACAGATATTATGAAGAAAGTTGAGCCTTTCGGGTCCTCGTCCATTCTTCCGAAGACGCTCAATTCTCGGGTTAAGAGACCTGACTGGCTTCGAGACCGCCAGCTAGAATCTTGGTCAAAACGTCTCAGCTTATCTTAATCGTCCAATTGTACTTTTATTTTTCCGTGTCTCGCTTAAGGGGTTATGTCGAAGGGAAAGACCGGTTGATAAGAATAAATTCGCTGGGATCATGACTCAACTTCGTCAATAGGACAGTCGGTTGTTACTTACTGTGTAGGTTA
>VBBE01000061.1 GCA_005884605.1 Candidatus Bathyarchaeota archaeon | reverse complement strand
CTGATAAAACGGCTGAACAGGAGAGCGCTTCGGAAGTTGAACAAGGACAAGAAGCTGCAGAAGAAAGCGTTGGAGATTACTGCCGGGATCTTCGAGAAGAAGCCTGGACTCGTGACCTTGGCGAAGATCGGCGGAATACTACCCTGAACCGCGGGCTCTTGAGCCCTCCAGAGGGAAACCGTTCTTGTGTCGCGAGAGACTCTGTGCTATACCCCCTACCCTATTTTCTAGAGAAAATTTTCTGTCTGGCACGGATAATCGGCGAATCTTGCGGTTCAGGGCACGATCCGGGCTTGGATGAAAAGGGAAAATAACGGGAAATCTAGGCCAGTTCCCGAACGATTCCAGGGGCGAGAATCGGGGCATGTTCCAGATTCGAGATCAGGGCTTGAAATGGGCGAATCCACTTCTAGAAGTGAGTGAAATGCCTGGCTCTTTCACTTGTCATCCTTTTTCCTTCGCTACCTGATCCTTGACAGACTTGAAGAAATCGGTATTCTCTATTCGTCCAGCTTCCGACCTCACAGCGTCCAGGTCAATTTTCAACCTCGCATGTGTCACTTTGCGTCGTCTGAACGCGAAGAATATGGTGACCAATAGGAGGGCTACAAGCGCGGCGATTATCCCGAAGTAATAGAGGGGGAAAGATGCATTCCCACCAGTCGTATTCTGAACTGTGATAGCTCTAGTAGCAGAGCCTGTGTTGGGAGGCGTCGGGGAGTCGGATGCCGTGACGACCAGGGACCAGAGCCCACCAGTGTCTGAAGGTAGTATTGCATAGGTTCCGATCCATAATCTCAGGGATGTGTCGAAGACAACCGGAACAGTATTGTTGATAGTGGGCGTCCCGCTGTAAAGTAAGTAGGCTTTCACAGTTCCCGGCTGGAAAACAGTTCCATCAGGATACGTGATGTTCGCATTGAACCTAAGCTGTTGACCCACAGCGATAGTAGAGTTGGTGGCTACAGTGACAGTTAGAGGGATAGTTGTTAGCAGCGGGTTGGTGGTGACTGTTGCTCCCGGACCATTGTTCCCGTAAGCATCGCTGTAGGCATGTCCCCCCAAGCTTGCGGCCCATGTCCCGGTCTGATTATCCAGCGAAGTCTGGTAAGACGCATCGAAAGTCTGAGATGTACTATCGTATGTTGCCGTCAGAGTGACGCTGTTACCACCGGACCCAGCTAGGCTCAGAAGAGCGACTCCTGTAGAGGGATTGGATCTATCTGGATAGGTGGGCTGGAAGAAGAAACTCATCGTCTCGGTCCTCTGGTAGACTGATTTAACGGACGTTATCGAGCTAACGATCATGATCGCAGGTCCCAGCGAGAAAGGTTGCGAATCAGCCGGAGTCTTGACAGTGCTGGTCCCGGTCAAGGTAACTACGTAAGAGTCTATTGTCGCGTTTCTCGGGGTCTTCCAACTTGTCGCCACGATCCCCGTGCCGGTGGCTGGTACATTTTGGGAGAAGACGAGGGTTGAAGTTGTCTGCGTCCTAATGGTTACTGTAACACTTTCTGACGCGCTATATCCGCTTGCCTGTATGAGCACAATTTGCGTTCTCTGATACGAGGAACTGTCCGTGATGGTGAGTATGAAAGAGGTCCCAGCTATGCTT
This sequence comes from Candidatus Bathyarchaeota archaeon, assembly GCA_005884605.1. The sequence goes on along the minus strand of VBBE01000061.1, from coordinate 6,952 downwards.
GGCGCTGCGGTGGGCCATAGTTCATCGACTTTGGCGTTGTATTGGCCTACTAGGGTGTTCGATCCCTGGAATGAAGGACTTGGGTAGACAACTATCAGGGTAAACTTGTCCTGGCCTGGTGCGGTCGTATAGTTCGCCAGAGTTTGAGCGGTCTTCCCTGCGGGATCGATCACTGAGAACCTGAATCTGTATTGGGTGTTGGGGACGGCACTATTTGCAGATAGGACAAGGCTGACGGTGTTTCCCTCTGACGTTGCGGCCGGAACGGAGTTCAGAGAAAATGGAGGGTCAGCATGAACCATTGGAACCATGTTGATCGATAGAAGAGGGACAAAGACGGCGAGCGCAAGCAGAAGCATGCACTGGCTGATTCTTGAGTATCGCGTGGCGCGTCTTCTCCATAAGCGTCGATAATGAGCGAGGATAGTTCTGTCAGCGACTAAAGTGGGTCGTAACTTCTGAGTCTAGGTCGAAGTATCGAAGGAAGCCTGAGAATTGTGATTAGGGCTTGCTCGGGCGGTCCTGAATGTTGCGTTAAGTTGTGGCAGGAACAACCTCTGCGATCGGTGCCAGAACCTGTTCCTCGGGTAGTTTGACGTCTTTGAATGAACGCCAGAAGTACGTGATCGCACTCAGGTAGAGTGCCGTGCAAATCATGAACGGTATGACTAGGTAGATGCTGCTGGGACTCGTTGCTAGACCCATGATGTAGCCCCCGATGCCGGTGCTGAACGAGTTGGGCAGCCTCCAGAGAGAAGCCACGATGGCAGAAGCTACAGATCGCTCTTCGGCTGGAACCAAACCCATCAAAAGAGAGTTCTGAGCGGGGTTCGACATCATCATCAGCATGCTTCTGACGATGTAGATCGAGGAGGCAGCGCTGAAGTTGGGCGAGAACGGAATCGAGAAAAGAAACACCGTAGACGTTCCTTGCGTTAGCACGATTGTCCGAACAGTTCCGAATCTCCGGGCAAGCCGGGGAGTTGCAAGGTTGGCGAATCCCATCACAAGGCTGTTGATGCCGCCGAAGATCGGCCCAGTAACGTCGTTTGCTAGACCATACTTGAGAAACGCCCAACCTGGAATAAGGGGAATTACCATGCCAGCGCCTAGAGCAATTACAATCCCGTAGGCAGCGTATCGAAAAACTATACCACGACTCTTTCTCGGAAGAATGTGAAATCCAGATTCTTGGTTCGTTTCTAGCCTAGACTCGGAGACCCTGAGGTAGACGATCATCGGACCGATGAGACTGATGGCAGCGACACTGATGAACAAATACCGATTGCCAGTAACGAGGTCAACTTGGTAAACTGATTTCAGTAGGTCAAGAAGACTAGTGCTGAAGCCTCCTAGAGCAGAGGCAATCGTGGCTACGAAGAATGAGAGGCCGAAGGCACTTGTCCGCTTCAGGTTTCCTGCTTTGTCAGCTAGCATGGCGCTCCAGGACGAGGCGTACATGGCCTCGGAAAGTCCGGCTAGAACGGCTGCTCCGAACAAGTGAGAGATATTCGAGTCGACCGCAAAGATGGCTAGCGCTAAGCTTCCCAGTATTCCTCCAATGACGACCAGCCTCTTCTTGCCATAACGATCTGCAAGGCCACCAAATACAAGGGTGGAGGAGGCGCTGACGATCCCGAATGTTCCTAGAATGAGGCTGCTGGTAGCGAACGAGACGCCTTCGAGTACAAGAAAGACCTGTAAGGAGATGAACAGTAATCCTGCTGCCGCCCAAGTGAAGAAGCTCGAATAGATCAGGAGATTGGCTTCATGCGGTATGCCCTTGTAGTCTTCGAAGATGGAACTTATGCGCTGGAACAATGACGAGCAACTATCCCTCTGGCAACTATCACTCTAGCTGGTTTCACGGAGAGGGTCGCGGTGGCTCTAAAGGATTAGTCTTGGAACGGGCGACTTCGCAACGCTTCTCTGTTGGTGAATTTTGGTTTGTAGCGATTTTCTCAGCCTTCTAGCTCCTTCTCTGTTTTCGATAACGAAGTCTTCTCCCGCAAGTTTCTTTCTGATGACTCGCTTGAGTTCGAGGTCAATTTCGTATCCGATTCCTTCTCTTCCCAGTTCCTTGGCGACCTTCAATGTCGTCCCGGATCCTGCGAACGGGTCGAAGACGGTTTCTCCAATCATAGTGAAGAGCTTGATCAATCGCCTGGGAATTTCGTCGGGGAAGGCGGCGATTCCTTCCTCCACGCGACCAGGTATCGGCAGAACATTGGTAATGTTCCAGACGGTCAGGTTCCATCTCTCCTTGTTGAGTTGGGCAGTGTCTATTTTGGAGGATTCGAGAATCCTCTTTGGCGCGTCTTTCACTTGGCTGTAGTCGAACTCGCCGTTCTGGAACAGAAGAATGGATTCCTGGATGTTGTCCGGGTAGAAGTACATCGGGTACGGATGCTGTAGAACGACACCGCTCCGCCTGCTGATTCTAGTGTAACCAGCCGGTTTGACCCAAGTTATCTTGTCGCGATAGAGAAAGCCTTCATCTAGAAAAATTCTGGTCGTGTCTGCGACAAGCGGATATTTCCGCGAACGGCTGCCGCCCTCTTCTTTCACCAGCATGTCATCGGTGACTACAGCGCAGATTCTTCCTCTCCCCAAGACTCTTCTGCTCTGAGAAGCGAACGACCTGATCAAGTCGAGATACTCTTCGTAGCTCGGAAAAAGATCGGGATAATCGAAGGGGGCGTTGAAGTAAGGTGGAGAAGTTACGATAAGAGAGACTTCGCCATCAGCGACATCCGTTGAAGTCATCTTTCTGAGATCCCCAAAGAAAACGCGAAGCGCAGAAGCTTCTTTAGAACTCTCACCGTCCTGATTCAAAGTCTCGTTGACCTGAGCAAAAGCCAATCTTGGGGATAACTTCCGTCGTTATCGAGTGCGAGAATGGGTTGAGACAAGCCGCAAACCTGCCCTTCCCGGTTCAGAAAATCTTTCATTTCCACATCCCAACCAGCTTGTCAACTCCTCGATGAAACGAGTCCAGTTCTCCGGCGGTTTTCGGAAAAATGTCAGGCAAGGGATAGAAGTCGGTGTACTGAAACCATTTCTGCTCGTACGATCCCAGAACGAAATCTCTGACGTGTTTTGCATAGAACCGGTGGTCGTGATTGCTGATTAGAACAAGGATAGATTCAGGCCAGAAATCCATGTAACGACTGACTTCCCAATTGCTCAATAGTACGCTGGGCTGTCCTTTGTTGTCTAGCTTGCTCCTGAACTTAACCTCCACCGTCTGCAATTTCCCATCACCGGAGACAAGAAAATCGGGCATCGAGCGGATTCGGTGAACAAGCGGTGTGTTCGCAAAATCATGGTTGGTCAACTCTTTCTTGAGAGCTGACATCGAGCTCTCGTAACCAAAGAGATAGACAGTGTATCCGCTTAATTCGAACAAACTTCGCAGTATGTCTTTCGCTGATCCACCAACGGCAAGATCCTGCCGGAAAAGTCGCTCCCTGTCCATAGAATCGGGCTCCAAACTCATGGGATTGTCGAGCAAACAAGTATCTTAAGCCTGTAGGAGGCACAGGCTAAGCCTTCAAAGGGATGTGCGAGAAACGCTCGATTCCAATCAGGTTCCGATCGCACAGTCAGCGCTGCTCGTGATTGATGCGCAGGACTCGTTCAAAGTCGGCCCTCGATGGGCTAAACGTAACAATCCGTCTTTTGAAAAGAATGTTAGTGCTCTGGTCGAAGCTTATCGTGCTGCGCATCTGCCGGTCGTGTTCTTCTTGCATACTGACAGCGACGAGGCGTTCGCCAAGGACAGCCCCTCGTTCAAGCTGATGGACTTTCTCAAGCCGCGCAAGGGTGAGCCGGTGATGGTCAAGAACACGAGGAATTGCTTCACAAGCACGACATTGCAACCGTACCTGATTGAAAAAGGGGTGAGACGCGTCAGTATTACGGGTATCCAGATGGAGCAGTGCTGCGAGACGACCGCAAGGATCGCAGCCGACCTCGGCTACGCGGTAGACTTTGTCACCGAAGCGACGATGACTTTTCCGATTCCGAACTGGGACAAGCCAGGCCAAGAACTCGGAGTCGACGCCATACGCGAGCGCACAGAATACGCCCTACGACGCCGATTCGCACGCATCACCACAGTCAACCAGTTGCAAAAAGAACTGAAAGGAATCCAGCCGAGTAGCTGAGTTCGAACATGGCTTCAGCCTCAGGTCGTGCTTGCCGTTGCTTGTAGTACTTCCCATGGGAAGGATTTGTGCTTCTTGTAATACTCGACGAGGCCTCCTTCTCGCATGAGTCCTCGAAGGAACTCTGGAACCTTCAACGCATGATACACCATCCCATCTTTGGTGGTGACCGACCAGTCCTGAAGATTGATTGATATTTCGTCGAATTGCTTGACCCGTTTGGTTATTCCTGGGACTTCTAGTGCTGGTAGGCCGATGGCGAAGCTGTTCCGGTAGAAGATTCTTGCGAAGCTTTCTGCGACTACTGCTGCTATTCCTGAGTATTTGATGGCGACCGGTGCTTGTTCGCGGCTGGATCCTCCCCCGAAGTTTCTTCCCGCAACAAAGAGGTCGCCTGGTTTGACTTTCTTGTAGAATTCGGGGTCGAACCCGTACATGGCATATTTCGCCATTTCGACAGGGTCGTTGGTGCGGGCTTTGAACCGGAACGGTATGATGATGTCCGTGTTCACATCGTTAGGCCAGACCCAGGTTCGGCCTCGGATGATCGTGGATGGTGGTGGGAGGCTCATAGGTATCTCCTGGGATCGGCAATATGTCCTTCCAGTGCCGATGCGGCGGCTGTTGCGGGAGATGAGAGGTAGATTTTGGCTGTTGTGGCGCCCATTCGTCCCACATAGTTCCGTGGAGAAGTGGAGAGACAGGTTTCATTCTCCCCGAGAACGCCGAGGTGAGTTCCGACGCATGCACCGCATGTGGCGTTGGTGAACACTGCTCCCGATTCAAGAAACGTTTCCGCTAGACCATCGTGGATTGCTCTCTCGAACACGTTTCTGGAGGCGGGTGTGATTATGCAGCGGGTCCCGGCCTTTATTTTGTGTCCTTTGAGGATCTTGCCCACGACCTGCAGATCCTCGTATCGCCCGTTGGTGGACGAGCCGATGAAAACCTCGTCCAAATGATCATCCCCGAATTCGCCAGCACTACGCACTTTGCTCTCGTTCCCCGGACCCCAGACCTGAGGCTCGAGAGTTCCGAGATCGATGTCGTACTCTTCTTTGTAATGGGCTCTCGGTCCCGCGTGGACTTCGAACATCGCTTTCCGATTTGCCGTCTTGAAACAGTCCTGGGTTACGGGGTCGACTTCGAAGATAGAGAGTTTGCAACCACACTCCATCGAGTTGTTGCTGATGCAAGCCCTTGACGCAATGGAGAGGTTCTTGACCGCTGGACCCTTCCATTCCAGCGACTTGTAATTGCCCCCATCTTCTCCGACCATTCCGATGAAGTGAGTTATGATATCCCGCGCATAGACACCCTTCTTGAACTGGCCAGTCAGATTGATCTTGATGGATTCGGGGACTCGGACCCAGAGCTTGCCGCTCGCCCAGACGGCGGCCATCTCCGAACTACCAATACCCGTGGCAAAAGCGCCTATCGCTCCGGCCTGACATGTGTGAGAATCAGCACCAAAAAGAACCATACCCGGCACAACATGATTTTCGAGGAGATGCTGGTGGGAAATGCTACCCTCGACGAGCCGGACCCCTTGTTGCTTGACAAACTCTCGAATCAGAATATGGAGATTAGCCACCTTCTCGTCAGGAGCAGGAAAGCTATGATCTATCACAAGATGGATCTTTTTTGGGTCCCAGACCTTCTGAACCCCCATCTCGCGAAAGACCTTGATCGCCAAGGGTCCAGTACTATCTTGGGCCATAGCCATGTCCGCGGGAAGAACAGCGATCTCGCCGGCATGATGGATCTTTTGACCTCCATCAGTCTTGACACTGATTATCTTCTCAGCAAACGTCAGGGAGTCATTGTTGAGGATCGTCTGAGACAACTAGGTCAGGGGCGGAACCAAAACTCTCGTTATTAAAGATGAAACGATTCTCAGGAGAACCGGACAGCATTTGAAGCGACTAAGCCGCGCCACGCTCATTCTGCTTGCAACCGGGATGCCTCCGCTCGGATTCACGGTCGCTTTATTTGTCCTGGGAAGCATTCCCGATAATGTGGCCCCGTACCTCACTGTCGCGTTTGTCCTAGTTCCCATGATCGTGTTTCTTCCTCTCTTCGCCTTCACGGGCTACAAGTATTCGATGAGGAGAGCGAGAGAGCGTTTTGCTAAACTGAAGAATGCTAGCTGCATTATCTGCGGTAAACTTCTTCCAGACGCAGTTAGGCTGCGTGACCTACGGCGGATTCATCGCCCGCACTACGAGATGGTTCATCCTGAGGTATGGAGATGGGGCGAGAGATGGAAAAAATCAATATCCTCGGTGGTACAGTCGGCATCTTTATCGTAGGGCTGGCAACATATCAACTTGCAACAGAAAACGCTCTTCAATCGATCTTGTTCTACGCATACGTTCCAGCGTACATTCTTGCAGTATACTTGTCCCAAAAGAGAGAAATTGAACGGTTCAGATCGCGTTGGAAGCGCGAACTGAGCGAGAATCCCCGATAGTTCCGAAGAAAGAGGGAACGAGAGCCTGAAAGCGATGTTGAAAATTCGCAAGGCAAGTGTCGAGGACGTCCCGTTGATCTTGTCTTTCATTCGCGAGTTGGCGGAGTTTGAGAGGGAACCCAATGCGGTTCGAGCGACAGAAGACGACTTGATCAGGGATGGTTTCTCGGCGAATCCCAAGTTTAGCGTACTGATTGCTGAGTGGGATGGTAGCCCGGCCGGTATGGCCTTCTTTTTCCAGAATTATTCAACGTGGCAGGGGAGGCATGGCCTCTTCTTAGAAGATCTCTTTGTCCGGCCGCGTTTCCGG
>VBBE01000060.1 GCA_005884605.1 Candidatus Bathyarchaeota archaeon | reverse complement strand
TCGGGACTCGAACTTGTGAGTATCCTTGGCTAAGAGCTCAAGGTCGCTGACGCCGAAGTAACTGGCTCCCGCCTTGAACGTGTCTGTGAACGCGAGTGCGCATAGGGTTGTGTAGCCTCCGGCGCTTCCTCCCCGGATACCGAGTCTCTCTCCATCAGCTTGTCCACGACTAGCCAGGTATCGGGTGACGTTGACGCAGTCTTGAACGTCAACGATCCCCCACTGATCATTGAGTCTCTTACGATACTCTCTACCGTATCCGGTGCTGCCGCCATAGTTGACGTCTACAACCCCGATTCCACGGCTTGTCCAGTACTGTATCTCGTAGCGCAGTGTGGATGGACTGGCGCTAGTGGGCCCACCGTGGCTTACGACCAGGAGAGGAGGCTTCTCACCCTGGGGTGCATCGTATTCAGGGTTCTTTGGAGGATAGAAGAACGCGAAGGCGGTTCGTCCAATCTCCGTGGGAAACTCGATCGCGTTTGGAATCGAGATGTACTCTTTGCCGACGGTGATCTCCCGGGATCGGTGTAGTATCTCCGTCTCTCTGGATGAGAGGTCTATGCGTACTACGGACGAGGGTTCCGTGGCCGATCCTCCTATCAGAAAGACCTGTCCGTTTTTCACGGTTAGGTTGCCCCGGTCGATCTGATTGATCGATGTCTCTATCGGTTCGAGTTTCTTCTTCCTAAGGTTCAGGCTGGCTATATTCCACAGCCCGTTCTTCGTGTACGCACAGACGATTCGATCCTGGGACTCGAAGACGAAGGTGCGGGATCCGAATCCCCACTGGGGGAGGCCGAATTCAGCCTCCATCGGGTACAGGGCTTCGACCTCACCGTTGTGCCAGTGGTAGAGATTCCACCATCCCGTCCTGTCGGAGCTGAAGTAGAGCTCGCCGTCGGGTGACCATACTGGCTGATAGATAGACTCATCCAATCCTCCCGCAATCCTTTCCGCTTGTCCCAGCGAGCCGTCGGGTTTGACATCAGCAATCCAGAGATCTGTTCCGTCCCATGGCATGTTGGGATGATTCCAGGTGAGCCAGGCCAGCTTGGACCCGTCGGGGCTGAGCCGCGGGGTTGAGTAGAAGTCGTTTCCGGAGACGAGGATCCTGCCCTCGCTCTCCTTCTCTAGATCAAGGCTGACGATGGTGTTCACAGCTTGCGGGGTCTTGAGAGTATGGTCTTCGCGTATCGAGATTATGCGGTTTCTCTTTTGGTCGAATACGCTATCTGCGTATCTCATGTCTACTGGAGGTGTTAGAGGCCGAGGAGCCTTCGCCGGGTCTTGACGGTAGAAACGTTGGTCCGCATAGTTGGAGAAGTAGACTGTTCCGTTCTGGACGAGGTAGCATCCACCACCGTACTCGTGAACTCTTGTTCGCGCGCTGAAGCCTGGAGGAGTAATATCGGTCAGCGTGCCGTCCGGTTTTCTCTGAACGATAACGTTCCGGCCCTTGTCACTGGCACGAAGCTCATTCCAGTAAACATCATCGCCATCAACCCTAAGCTCGTCAAGCGCGACGTATGTTGACGCGAGGAGGTCCGCGGTAATGGGTGACTTCCAGGAGCCGTAAGGAACAACTTGTCTCGTCATTGGAAACACCCTCTGGTCTTCCTGTTTCCGAAATAAGAGTGTACCTGAAGGCGCAGCGACATGGGTTCCAGTCTGAGCCGGACCCTGGGTACAATCCGCTTAACTCGCTGAAACCGATGAAATCGTATAGTGACGGCTTTGGAGCCGACCGGGATCAAGGTCCTCGATGATCTTCTAGGAGGCGGGTTTCCCAGACCCTCGGCCGTTGGAATAACAGGCCCGGTTGGTAGCGGCAAGTCGACCCTCGTAAAGCAGATAGCCGCGGCGGCGCTGGAACGTGACTTTCGAGTTCAATACTTTGCTGTTGACGAGTCGGCCGAAGACGTTAGGGACAGTATAGCCTCCTGGGGAGTAGATGTGAGCCGGTATGAGTCTGAGGGGAAGCTCTCTTTTGTCGACATGTTCGCACTGGGAGTTGAGAAGCTTGCAGAATCGTTCCCCTTGGAACGGCCCGACCAGATCATCGACAGCACAATGAAGTTCTCCGACCTCATCGCCCAAGGCAGAAGCTTCACCCTCAAACATCTAGGCAAGAAGACGATGGGAATAATGGACTCGCTAACACCCTTCTTCCTCATGGTCGAAGCGAAAAAGGTCTTCCAATACGGACAAGTCCTGAAATATGCAACACGGTTCGCAAAGTCAATTGGTATCGCGACCCTCCACACCAGCGTCCTGGATGAGACGATTGAGAATGCAATGGTCAACTTCGCCGATATCGTCTTGGACATGGAGAAACGGAAGAGTGAAGGACCCAGTCATAGTGGTACCTTGAGGCTTGTCAAGATGGGCAAGGGACTCCTTCCCTCGCGGGGCTACTACTACGAGATGACCGCGAAGGGAATCGACATCAGCACCGCACCAGTGATATAACAACCTGTTAGCTAGTCGAGATGTTCTCTCTCAAACTTGGTCGTGAGCCGGTCACATTCTGCTAGAGCATCTATATCGATATCATACTGCGAAAAGTATCGGGCCACATTTTCCAAGTCTCGACGCAGGAGCGGTTTGGCTTTTTCGAATCGTCGGTGTCGGTTGGGCCGAGAGGAGAGGTCCACTGCCTGGGGGAAGTCGATGACGAAATGCGGTCGCGGTAAAGTAGCAAGTTGTATTCTGACAGGTCGCCGTGAACGATGAAGCTGTCAAGAAGTTTCTCGATAATCCGAAGTGCTTGCTTTGCATACTGTTCAGGTTCGTCAAGGTCCAAGTCCCTAAGGCGGCGTGCGCTGGTTTCGTCGCCAAGGAATCTCATCGTAAACATGTTGTCAGCTCTTCTTGCCGGAGTAGGCACTGGTATGCCGGCGCGGTAGGCCTTCTCGAGTATCGTAAACTCGTTCGCCGCGATTTGGCCCATACGATCGACCGAGTACCCGATCGCGGATTTCTTCTTGTGGAGAGTCTTATGCAATCGGTATACTTTCAGCGCCAGTGGAACCTTCTTCCACAGGCCGACATACACGTCAGCCTCTTTGCCAGTTGCTAAGATTGATACGACTTCGTCGACTAGTCCGTTTTCTACAGCGTCCGCTCGTAAACCGTCAAGGGAGACCTCCTCCACCTCGACATACCGGCTTCTGCGCCCATCCCGGAGATTCTTGCGTTTCCAGAAGCTCCGAGCAGACGCCAATTCTCTTCCTGACATGGGCTGTTTTTTTCATCAAGGCTGGTACACATGCAAAGAAACCAGGGGTTCAGTAACTGTTCCAATTGGCTTGAGAGCGAAGGTTTCGCGTCTAAGCGGACTGGAGATTGTGGCGATACACTGAGAATTCGATCGGATTCATATGCACAACCTCACGGGGAATCCTGGGACCTGTGAATATTAGACCTTTCGATCCGAGGAACCGTGACGGAGGAATAGAGCATTCTTCGGCCGAAAGCTCTAACACGATGCCTTTCTAACAGTCTAGCCTGAGGAAGGGAGTCAACCACGAGCGAAGGCTTGGATCTACCCTACGCGTTTGATAGAGTCTGGGATGCTGCGATATCAGTTCTCCAAGAGGCGAAATGGAATGTTACAAAAGCAGACAAAGCAAAAGGAGGCATCGAGGTACATGTCGTTATGGACATGATTACTTGGACTGAGACGCTCTTCGTGAACGTGACGAGGAACAATGACAATTCTACTCGCGTCATAATGGGGAGGGTCGGCTTGGCTCAGCCCGTCGATTGGGGAATATCTCGCCAGTATGTTGAGTCATTCCTCAATAAGCTAGAAACCGTTCTAAAGAGCACCAGTCAGAATTAGAGACGATATGAAGCCGTATCGCCATGCTGGGGCACAATCGTGACACCAGTGAACTAGCAGTTTCTGCCCAATCACCCTTTTATCAAGCCACGACCAACCATGATCGACAATGCAATCTGTTACTAGCAAAGTGAAGCCTATCCCTGAGGGTTATCATTCCCTTACTCCTATTGTAAGTGTTGAAGGAGCGTCGAGCTTGATAGACTTCCTCAGGCAGGTGTTTGACGCGGAGGAAGAAGAGAGGTTCACCGGGTCCGATGGTCGAATACGTCACGCCGAAGTGAGGATCGGCGACTCAATCATTATGATAAACGACGCAACCCCCGAATTCCCAGCGGTTCCTGCAATGATCAACGTGTACACGGAGGATGTTGATGCGGCCTACAAACGAGCGCTCGGGGAAGGTGCAACTTCCCTGAGGGAGCCATCTAACGAGTTCTACGGAGACCGGACAGGAGGCGTCAAGGACCAATACGGAAACCAGTGGTGGATCGCCACGCACGTCGAAGACGTGCCCCAGGAAGAACTCGAGAAACGAATGAAGGCCCGCGAATCCCAATAGACAGTCCTATCACAACGGTTTTTGAACCGAGTCACATCTCGGGGGACCCCCGGCCGGAGCGCCGAAGAGGTCTGGTTGGATTGACGAAAGAGTCTAATGGGTTAGGGATAGGACCTCTTCACGCAGCTCCCGCGGGACGCCTTTGTTGAAGTTCTTGGTGGCGAGTTCATCTATTGTGTCCAGATTGGTTTTCGCTTGGGCTTTCAGCAATGCAGCTTCCTCGGCTATGCTCTTGTTCCTCGATTCTAGCGATTGCTTCGAGGCTCGGGATCTAGTGTATTCTGCTCGTAGGTCGGATCGTTGGGATCTGAGACGCCTCACGTTGGGGGAGCGTAGAATCCGGCTCCTCGCCGCAAAAGCTTCTCTAGCCTCTTTCTGAATCGATCTGAGTGACCCGTTTATGATCCGTTTCGCCCGCTCGAGTGTCTTTCTCGCCTTTTTCTCGCCGAGCGGTAACCTAGCTGATTCAATGGACTCGCATACTCCCTCGAGCGAGTCTGTCAGTTCAGGATAGCCGTCGGATTCCTTGGCCAATGCCGTCAGCGGGGTTTTCACATATCGCGTCAATACGTCTATTGCCTGTAGATGGATATGCACCTCTCCTCTCTGATGCAGCGACAGAACCTTTGTGAATAGTCCGCCCAGTCTTGACATTTCTTCGTTTAGGAGCCTCTTTCTCAGCGCTTTGAGTTCCGACTCTTTGGCATTAAGAGCTCCAATCTCAGAATCAGATTCAATCCGTTCGATAGCTTCTAGAAGAGAGCCTTCGTTGTATGCAAGCTGGTGAATCTCTTTTTCCAGCTGGACGTGGGAATTCTCAAGATTCTGTAGCGTCGTGAGATTCTCAACAAGCGTCTTGGAGCGTTCTTGTATTTGGTCCCGGATCGACGTGATGTCTCGGGTTCTTGTCCGGAACTGGGACGTCTGGTGATTGACGCGCTGCAGCCCTTCTATCTCAGCTCTGAGCCAACCTCTCTCCGAAGCGTAATGTGAAGCCATCGCTTTTACCGATTCGTTGTAGCTTGAACCAGCCGCTCGTAACAGCCTCGTAATGCTCGTCTCCAGTTTCGATATCGATTCGTTGGGACTTGTTTTCAGAAAGTCACCAGATGCGGTGACGATCTCTCCGGAGACGCGGTTTAGTGCCATGGCTGCTCGGAGTCGGCGGGAATCGCCTAACCCAGACATGTCATATTTGGTGTTTCGAATGAATTCTCGGCAACGACTTTCCAGAGATGAAGCTAGGGAAAGCGCGGCCTCGGCTAATTGTCTTGTTTTAGCTTGAACAGGCTTCAGCTGAGGGTCGATCACCGAGCTCGTCCAGTGCTGGAGAGCCTTCTCGACATCTGCAGCCTTCTTACCCTCTTTCATGGTTTAGTTTTCTAGGATTACAGAGAAGTACGCTCTGACCGTGATGGAGAAGGGGGCGGAGCCGA
>VBBE01000145.1 GCA_005884605.1 Candidatus Bathyarchaeota archaeon | reverse complement strand
GTGCAATCACGCCAACATTTCCAGTAGCCGCGGCCCAACCCGCTAGGGGCGCACAGCTTCCCGCTGAGCCGCCGAGAACGATGTTCAAAGTCGTCCGACGCTTCAACCACTTGGTGTAGAAGCCAACGTAGATCGCGGCACCAAGGAAGACGAATAAGCTAGCCCAGAGAGACAGAAGCCAGAGGGAAATCCCGACTCCGGCTCCCACCAGCAACAGTCCAAAAATTAGCGCGTTGAAGGGCGTTACCTCTCCTTTCGGAATCGGCCGTTGACTTGTTCGTCCCATACTCTGGTCAATGTCACGATCGAGATAGCAGTTCAATGCGCCAGCACCCCCCGACGCTAGGGTGCCAGCTACTAGCACCGCAGCTAGCGCTAGCAGGTTAATCCCACGAGTAGCCACCAGGAAGGCCATCAGAGCTGTGAAGTCCAGCAGGAAGACTATCTTCGGCTTAGTCAGGTCAACGTAGGCCTGCGCTCTGGACGTTAAGGGTGAAAGAGGGGCCTGCGTCATTGATACAGATTTCATCTTCGGCTGGAACAACTTGTTGGCTGGAAGAGTGTAGACCCTTTTCACAGCACTCTTCCTTCAGGCAAGCCCTACCCATATTTTTGGGAACATGCTCTGCCTATTCGTGTCCGGAAACAGTCTAGAGGAGATGAAAGGCAAAGACGGTTATCCTAGTTAGCTGCTGGTGACGGTTATAGTGCCTTTCATCCAGTTGGGGTGGAATATGCAGTGATACGAGTAGTTTCCAGGAACATTAAGCTGCACGAAGAACGTATTTCCATTGTCTACTTCGCCTGAGTCGAATTTTGTCGCTCCACTCGGAACGGAACCGGCCGTGGCCAACGATGTAGCCGTGTGAGGCGAGTCATCTCTGTTCTTCCATTCTACAAAGCCTCCGGCGACGATTCTTGTGGTTGAGGGCAAGAAGTTCAAGGTGCTATCTGACGATACTCCCGTTGGAATGTCTATGCATGTGGCGGTCGAACAAGAGATTGGCTTCGGTCTGGCCGGAAAAACTAGGACGTAAAACATGCTGGCTCCGAGAGTTATGCTGATTAGAAGAAGGGCGGACAGGACGACGGTATTCTGCTGGTACTCGGGGGCGGTCGTGCGGTTCACCTAATGTCCAAGGGATCCCAAAGCGAGTACGACGGCGAGGACTGCAAAGAAGAGCGATGCTACTGCTATGCCGACAACTGCCCGTGGCTCGTACTTCAGACCCAGATAGATGGCACCTACGGTTGCAACTTGGCTAGCGGCGAGCACGCCGATGGCAATGTCCGTATATGTAGTGTTGAGGGATAGAACTTTGTTGGCTAGAGCCGCCTCCAAGAGTGTCGCGATGACCAGGTAGGACCATGCTGCGACCGGGGTTATCTTGTTCATGTGTCTCACATTAGATTAGATAGAACAGTGCGAAGACGACGAGCCAGACGCTACTCACGAAGGACCAGTAGAGGTTGAGGTTCTCGACGGTTCCATAATTCTTGGCCGAGAACCCTCCGGCGGACGCCTTCCGCATCACGTAGAGGACCAGAAGTAATCCTGCCAGAACGTGCGCTCCGTGAATGCCTGTAGTAACGAAGAAGGTGCTTTCTGGGAGGCCTGCGAACGGAGTGGGTGACCCTGTTATCAGGTTGTACCACTCGCTCCCCTTTATCGCGAGGGAGGCTATTCCCAAGAGGAATGTGCCACCGAGCCAACCGATGAGGCGGGCGCTATTGCCGTTCCTTATCGATTGAAGCCCGAGATACAATGCAAGGCTACTTGTCAGGATTAGAATTGTGTCCGTCGTTCCGAGGGTTATGCTATGAAGACTTCCAGGAGGAGGCCAATAGGGAAAGTTCAATCTGATGAAGGCGTAACTGCCAAGCAGTACTCCGAAGAGGACTGCTTCTGACCCCAGAAACGTCCACATAGCGAGCTTGTTCTTTGAAACCTTGCTGAAGGGCCAGCGTTCACCTTCCTCTTCCTCTGGTAACGTAAACTTGCCATGATAGTCATCCCACGCCCAACCTCCAATACCCCAAGCGAAGATCAAGACGCCGACTACGATGACGGGCCATCCAAATGCCACCCCGGCAACACTCACAGCGAGCCCGAGACAGAGAATTATGGGCCTAGTGCTGAGGGGAGATGTCTCATGTGACGCTTCTGGTAATGAATGCGTCGTACCATTTCCTAGGCCATTGCCGAGCCCTGTCGATGGGTGCATCGTGGTCTCGGTGGACCATTCTCTGTCTGTCGAGTTCCATGGGTTTGCGGGCGCGTGAGGGCCCCTCAGGGTCATGATCATGTTGACTACCAGGAGCAGTTGCGATGGGATGAAGATGAAGGCGCCGACGGTTGAGAGGAAGTTGTATGGTCCCCATCCTGTGTCTGCAGTGTACGTGACGATGCGCCGCGGCATGTCCTGCAGGTAGAACATCGGGAAGAATAAGAGGTTGAATCCTACGAAAGATAGAATGAAGTGAGTCTTTCCCAAGTTCTCATTATACATTCTTCCCGTCATTTTCGGGAGCCAATAATAGATCCCTGCAAACAAACCAAATTCGGATGCTCCAACCATCACGTAGTGAAAGTGACCCACCACGAAATAGGTGCCCCTCAACGCTATGTCGAGAGCCAATGATGAGTTGAACACGCCTGAGAGTCCGCCGATTACGAAGATGACGACCGAGCCCAGCGCAAAGAGCATTGGAGTTGTCAGTCTGAGCGCGCCCTTGTAGAGTGTGCCGATAAAGGAGAGCATGAGCACGCCGAACGGGATCGATATTGTTTCCGTGTTAATAGTGAAGATCTCTCGCTCCGTCAAGTTGATCCCGGTCAAGAACATGTGATGCCCATAGACCATGTAGCTTAACAGAACGATAATACCCACTGCGGCGAACAGCGGCTTTCTAGCATAGATTGGTTTCCCGGCGAATGTTGAGATGACCTGGGCAGCTATTCCGAACGCAGGAAGAAGAACAATGTATACCTCGGGATGACCGAAGAACCACCATACGTGATCCCAGAGTACTGAACCGCCTGCGGCGGATGTGAAGAAGGATGTTCCGAGAAGCCTGTCCGCTTCTAGCATGATTAGTCCTGCGAGTAGTGAGGGAAATGCCCAGAGAAACTGGAGCATGGTCCAGAACGTGAACATCGTGAACATCGGTAGTTTGAGGAATGTTACTCCGTGGGCCCTGTGGAACAATATTGTCACGAGTATGTTTATCGTACCTACTGTGTTGGACGCGGCGATAACGATGAGCCCTGCTGCTCCTAGGGTTTCCCCTATTCCAGGCTGGTACTGGGTTGAGGTGAGGGGGGCGTAGTTTGTCCATCCTCCAGCCGGTGCGCCGCCAGGCACGAAGAAGCTCGCGAAGGCTGCAAACCCGGCGAAGACGTAGAGCCAGTAGCTGGTCGCGTTGAGCCGGGCGAAGGCCACATCCTTGGCTCCAATCTGGAGGGGGACGAAGTAATTCGCGAAAGCAATTCCAAGTGGTGATAAGAACCAGAGGACCATGAGTAGGCCGTGCATGGTTACTGCTTCATTGTACTGTGGAGGTGCCAAGAACTTCTCGGATGGGAGGGCAAGCTGAGTTCTCATCAGGAAAGCTAGTATTCCTGCAAGAAAGGCGAAGAAGAAGGAGGTTACAAGATAGAGTATGCCAACTTCCTTGTGGTTGGTTGTGAACAGCCACCGTTTCAGCCATGCCGTGTTCACATATTCGCCTCCTAGACTACGTTTAGCGTCGCGATCATGAACGCGTGACCGTTGCCGCAGAGTTCGTAGCACTGTATTCTGTAGGTGCCGACCGGAGCACTGAACCAGATGGAGTTAGTCCGCCCCGGTATCGCATCGGCCTTTATTCGGAGCGCTGGTATACCAAACGAGTGGAATACGTCTATTGAAGTTATGTCGAGTACGATGGTAGTGTTGTGCGGGACCGTTAGCACGCTCGCAACTCCGCAGCCGCTCGTACAGTTGAAGCTCCACGAGAACCTCTGAGCAACAACACTAACGTGAATGGCATTCGGATCATTCAGTTTACTGTTATAGAACCCGATGGCTTGAAAGCTCTCGAAAGCTGCGCTGCTGAGTATGATCGCCATTATGAGAATGATGATGATAACGGGTCTGAGGGGAGTCTTTTCATCTGCTTGAGATGGCGCATGTGTGCCGGCCTTGCTCCGGTATTTGATGGTGAAGTATACAAGAGCACCAATCGTGATCGTACCCGCCGCGATGGCTAGTGTCCAGTACAAGTCATAGAGGGACTGCCAGGTCGTCGCCGTCGGCGCTGCAATCGTCAGTTTAGGCCGCGCCCCCGGAAGGCCCGTTCGCTCCCCGGTGCCGATATAAGTTTAGCTGTCGAGAATAGCTTGTAGGGGTGAATCGGACAATCACGAAAATCTGTTGCCTAGAGTGAACGCTCGCTTGTACCTGAATGTCCGCGCGGAATCTCAGGTCCACATTGTTCAAATAGTCACTGAGGTGAGATGGCGGTTCTCGTAATCCGAGGCTGATTAAGATCCTGACACTCAAGCCTCTTGCCATCATAGTCGTATCCGTCTTCGCAGTTACTGGGTTTCTTGCCCTGCTGCCTTTCGATCTTCAGAACGTGGCTCTGTCCAGAATCTCTTCCGTCCAGAATTGCGATAGACCCTCAGGTTACGTCCTATTGATTCTCGACAATAAGGGACTGAACGACAGCATCCATCGAGCTTCGCCAGAGACCCCATCGATCACTCTGTCCTTTCAGAGAGGCGATACGGTAAACATATTGGTTTGCAAAGATCTTTCCCAAGAACCGAATTCACAATAAACATTATTTGAAATGAGTCTCCACCGATTGTCTATCGCCCTGAACTATTGTTAAATAGCCTAGAGCGGCGCCCCCTAACTTGAGGGAAAATGTCACAATCAACAGGATCTCAAGCGTCCTCATCCACCGGACGAATGGCTTTGGCCATCGGAATCGTCGCCCTTGTTCTCGGAGCATCCGGGCTGGGCTACGCGCTATACTTGGGACAAAGCCAGATCCCATCACAATTGTCCTCGCTCGCCGTAAACGTGAAGCCTTCGGACAAGACCATCCGAGTTGAGTGGACAACCGCATTCGACGCGGGCCAAGATAGGTTCGAACCTCAGTACATTACAGTCGCTCAAGGGGACAACGTTACGATTATGCTAATTACCAACGACACCGGCGACGCTCATACATTCACCATCGGCTTGGCGCTCCGAAACCTTGGAACCACCGCCCAATTTGTACTAAACAATAGCTGGATAGGACTACAAAGCGGTCAGTACATAACTGGACCCGAGCACAATCCATTCTTCGCCGGCAAGCCAACGGGTTGCTATGACCAAAATGGACAGAGTGTTACATGTAACACGCAAAAAGCCGAGTCTGGAAATTGCGACAATACGGCGGCGACTCCTCCGGCCTGCGATCTGTGGTCAATTGGGATATTGGGTAAAGTTACGGTACCCGGTGTCTACAAGTTCTTCTGCTTCTATCACCAAAAGGGCGGCATGTTCGGATACTTGGTAGTCCTTCCCAACGCTTATAGTGCCTAACCCTCCTCCTTTTCTTTTTGTCATACCCCAAGTTTTTTGGGGAAACCGAGAGACCCTAAGAGCTAGCTAGAAAACTCTCGGTTCATAGAGCACAAGTCCCAGCCATAGATGAATAGGGCCTCAGTGGGTCTATCTTACGGGTAGTTCGTATCGTGAATAGCGACAGTTAATATTTCTCTTTTGGTGCGCTTTCCGCACCGGTCTCGGAGGAGAGGACAATGGATAACAAGCACAATTCATTCACCAGCCGTGATCTAGCACTCGTCGCAGGGATGTCCGCCCTGTATCTAGGCTATGGCTACGTGTCGGGCGTGACACTCGGGCACACCATCAGAGAAGTGGACCTGTTCTTTCTGATATCCGCGCTTTTCACGATACTGGTTTCCCTGACTCGCAAACCCTGGACCGCAACAATTCTAGGAACGGTCACCGGTCTCATCCTTGTCACCACGCCAGGAGCCCCGTTAGCAGTCACTCTCGCCCTGATTCCTAACGGGATAGTCTTCGACCTAACCTTACGGGCAGGGGATCACATCTTCGACAACTTATCGAGGAAGCGTTTCGTCGTTGCAGGAGCCCTAGGCAACCTTGCAATGGCGGTCTTCGGTCTAGCAATGCTTCAGGCGTTTGGATTCTTCCATGGCTTCGGGGTTTCAGCCCTCATTGTCATCTGGGTTACCGCACTTGTCGGTGACACTCTCGTAGGAGCCTTGGGAGCTCTGTTTGGGACGGCGGTCGTCAGGCGTCTAGGGGAACGGGTAAGGTCCCCACTGATTCGCTGAGCCCGACAACAAGATTTTTCGGAAAACGATTCAGCGGGATCGTGAACCAGGTTACTGTGCGAGAACCAAGCTTTCGAATAGTAATCCCCTTGACAAGTTGTCAAGGTTCACCACAGATTTTCCGTCATTCTTAGCGAGTTGTTGTCTTGCAGGAGGCTCTTTCAGGTAGCTGGGGGTTCGCTCGTTGATTCGCTCCTCGTAGATTGGAACTGTCTCGTTCTGATAGAATACTCCAATAGGGATCTTGTCTCCCCATTCTCTCGACTTCTCTATGACCTGGAGAAGGTTCTTACCAACATCGTCATCGCTCATGTCCGCCGTTACTCTGCCGTTGTAGCCTGTGCTCTCCAGGTCGTAGGTTCGCGGCATCGGTCTCTTTGTCGCCGGGTCAATTCGGTCCTCTCCGCCGTACCATTCTTTCGTGTTGATGTCGTTGTACGTTGGACATGGTTGCAGCGCGTCTATCAGGGCAAAGCCTTTGTGGGCGACGGCCTTCTTGATCATCTCCTTGAGATGTCTGGTATTGTACGCATAACTGCGTGCGATGAAGGTGAAGCCTGATGCGAGCGCGAGCATTATCGGGTCGATGTTAGAGTTGATGTTCGGCTCGGGAAGCGATTTCGTCTGCATTCCCAGATGCAAGGTAGGTGCAGCTTGCCCTTTGGTCAAGCCATAGACGCCGTTGTCGTGGATAATGTAAGCCATGTCTATATTCCGTCTCCCCGCATGTACAAAGTGTCCTACTCCTATTCCTAGTCCGTCACCGTCTCCTCCGACCGCGATTACTTCGAGATCTGGGTTTGCGAGTTTGGCGCCTTGCGCGTACCCTAGGACTCTGCCGTGTAGCGTGTGGATTCCGAAGGCGTTGGTGAAGTGGACAAGTTTACTGGAGCAACCGATCCCGGAGAACAGTGCAACCTTGTTAATGTCAACCGGCATCTCGGTCAGGGCCATTTTCAGGGAAGCCTCGATGCCGAAGTCTCCGCATCCTGGACACCAGTCGTTGTGGACTTCGGTCTTCAGATCAGTGAGCTTAAGCGCCATGGGTTAGTACGACTCTCCTATTTTGTGCAGGATTTGATATTACTTCTTTGACTGATTGGTAGATCTCGTCCTGTGACATCGGTCTGCCATTGAATTTCACGATCTTATTCTTGATATCTATCATTGTCTTTTCTGCTATCACGGCTGCCATCTGACCTGAATAGTTCTGTTCAATGTCCACTACGAGTTTGGCTCCGGCCAGTTTTTGCTTCACGGCATCAGTCGGGAAGGGACTGACGAGTCTTATTTGTAGAAATTCTACTCCAATCCCGTCTCTCTCCAGTAGTTTCATCGCGTCTAGTATTGGTCCCTTCGGGGAGCCCCAGCTTACGATTGTAATATCGGCTTGCTTCTTGGAGGAGGGAAAGAAGTTCACCTTCTCCTGTTCAGGAATCTCATTCGCCGCCGTTTCCAGCTTCGTCATCCTCTTCGTCATCATCTTCACCCTGTTGTCCGGGTCTTCCTCGATGTGTCCTATCTCATCATGCTCGTCTCCAGTGTTCCAGAACCGGTAGCCAGGCATTCCGAGAACTGCTCTCGGCGAGACCCCGTCCTGAGTGAAAGCAAATCTCCTGTATGGCTCGCCTTCACTATTTCCCGGGTGGTCTGCTTCGATCAGTTTTCCCCTTTGGATTGGGACAAGATCGGCCTTTGGTGGCGAAATGGTCATGCTGTTGTTTGCTAATCCCTTGTCGATTAGGTGTATGCTCGGCATCTGGAATCGTTCTGCATAGTTGAAAATTCTGATCGCGTCGTAGAAGCTTTCCTCCATGTCCCCTGAGCATAGTACGATTCTCGGAAATTCTCCGTGGGCGGCGCTTAGGATGAACTTCAGATCTCCCTGCTCGTGTCTCGTTGGTTGTCCTGTCGCTGGCCCACCTCGCTGGTAATGGGTTATGACGAGCGGAACCTCGTTCATTCCCGCCCATCCCAATCCTTCGACCATCAAGGAAAAACCTGGGCCCGACGTGGAGGTTGCGGCTCTCGCTCCTGTCAACGCAGCTCCAGTCGCCATAGTTATGGCCGCGATCTCATCCTCTGTCTGTGTCACTAGAATCGAGCCTTTTTGGCTCGCATTATTTCCTCCGGAGATGTCGAAGTTTCCGTGCGACTCCAGGAATTCGCTCTCGTCAGCGGCAGGGGTTATCGGATAATAGGTCTGGACCCTGCAACCACCTACCAGTTTCCCAAGTGCAATTGCTTCAACCCCCATTAGCAATAGCCTCGGTTGGTTCTGAATAGGGTGGAGCTGGAATCGAAACGGCTGCTTCAACTGAGACCTCGCTGCCTCGTAGGCGAGCTTTGCGCCTATCTCGTTCATGTCGACGACCTTCTTCTTGCTGGCGAACGCTCTCTCAATGGACTGGTTGAGGTATGTCTCGTTGAAACCGAGTATCGCGAAGGAGGCTGCGACTGAGAGGACGTTGACGATTCTTGAGAGCTTGCTCAGCTGGTGCTCTCCAATCTGGGCCGCAGTCTTGGCAATAATGTCGTTGTAATTGATTGGGAATAGGTTGACGCCTCTTTTCCTCGATTCGTCGAGTATTCCAGTAACGGTTCCAGGCAGACCCTGCTTTGCCAGTCTCGCCTTGATCCTCAATACAACAGGGGTCTCGATCGTATCGACCTTGTCAATCTCGATATTGGAAAACGTAGGATCGTAAAGGATTCCTCCGCCCGGGGCTACCTCTTCAGCATGGCGGATGAGTGTCTCCGCATCGAACGTCGCTAGGACATCCACGTTGTTTACGTGAGACCGGATCTTGTCGCTGTTTACTCTGACTTCGAAGTAGCTGTGGGGCCCTTTGATGCTCGAGTAGTATTCTCGGAGCCCGAAGGTCCAGAGCCCACCCAGAACGCACGCTCCGGCGAAAATATTGGCAGACGAATCGACTCCGCTACCCTGCGGACCGCCGGTCATCCAAGATAGATCGTTGACCTTAACAGAAGTTCGGCTCATGATTGTTAGCCTCCCGTTGCCTTATCGTATCCAACTGCGCAGTCGCAGATTTCATTCTCGTCGCAGTAGGGACATGCGCATTGACAACTGTCTATTTCACGGTCGCAATTCGGGCAGGCGTATTGCTCGCCCTCAGTCAGGAGAACCAATCTCCTCCGCTTGGAAAGTTGGAAACTGTCGTTCGACATAAGGCTTCACCCCACAACATTGCTAGAAGACCTCTATGTGGTCGTCAGGAAACCCTAACTTGACAAGTTCTCCCTTGATCCTCGCTCGATGGTCACCTTGGAGCATTATGACGCCCTCCTTGGCTGTCCCTCCGGTCGCCAATCGCTCTTTCAGTTTGTGAGCAACTTCTGCTAGGGACCGTCCGGTTTTTGGGAGTCCTTGTACGACGGTTACGGGTTTTCCCCATCTGCGAAACTCGACTCTTACGGTGAGGTGAGTTTCGCTTTTGTCGAGTTCTTTCAGTGCGCTGTTGAAGTCGAATCCTTCACTCAATCCTGTCGCCCAGGACAGTTTCGGCCCCTCATTAGTTCTTTTCGGCTACTTCCAAAAACCGATTCAGATAGTCCGCGAGAAGCTTTCGGTATTGACCCCTAGTCATGTTTTCTTTCAGATTGACCATTAGGTCCTGGAAGTATCGGAACTGGCTTGCGACTGACGGTGCCATCTGTGACACAAATCTGCGGTTCGAGTCCGCGGCCTTTCCACCCGTATCTTCAATGCCGTGTCTCGTCATTTGCCCGAGTGCTCGAGCATTATGGACCATAATTGACGCGTTCACCCAACGGTCTTGCTTTGGATCTCCGGATTCGACCGGCTCATCTTTTACCCAGTCTTGGAGGAAACTGTTGATCTGGCCTGGTGCGAGCATCTTACCCTTTTTGATGACTTTCATCGAGATGTCATCGGCGTACAAGTCTTGAATGTCGTTCAAGAGATCATGGACGATCTTCTGCTGATAGTCATGCGACAAGTATTGTTTTCCAATCTTGTCAATTGCTTCTTCGATTATTTCAGCGTCATGAGATGAGTGATTATTTTCGATCCTGTAAATGTGTGACATCTCGTGAACCAGTAGGCCTTCGAGCATTCCTGACTCGACGGAGCCACCTGATACGACGATTCTATAGCCTCTGCCCTCCGGCATGGTGTATCCCATGAATGGCAACTGAGGGTCGATGACCACTTCGACGTTGCTCTTGAGGCCGAAGCCGGACTCTTTCATCATGCGGGATGCGTTCAGGTAGGCTTTCTTCACAACTTCACCGTTCGGACTACCGCTCGTTGGAACGACTGTCTTAGCTACAGTCGTGCTTTTTCTTACCGACACCATGAGTTCTCCCTATAGTCCCAGTAGGTGGTCGATCGAATAGATGCCGCTACCAAGGAGAGCCAACGCAAGGGCGGCCAGGAACAATGTGATGTCGATTTCATATCCGCCGACGTATTTCTTCTTCATCTTGCTCATCGCGAACCATGTTGTTGACAGCATCCATAACGCCGAGAGCGCCGCTACTATGGGTGTGAGTGTTCCCAGAATCAATGCTAGTCCACCGAAGAACTCGACAACGCCACCAAATGGAACCATCGCGGCGGGCATTCCCATGCTCTTCATCCAAGCACCGCCTTGGGTTCTTTGAGCGGCTGTTAGCTTAGGGTATCCATGTACAATGAACAATGTCCCGACCGCGAGCCTTAGAACAAACGAGGACAGATCGATGTTCGTGAAGAGTGTTTGAATCATGTCTCAACTAAGAGAGTAGTCTTTATTATAAAGTAGGTAGTCAGCTACTACCAAGTAGGTTGCCCTAAGCGTATCAAGTTAACCCGGCTTGACCAACACTGCAAACTCGCCCAATCGTAACCGGAAACGCCCCTAAGGATAGAACATCTCGCCTATCTTCTCGCAACCACCTATGGCACTACGTGAACTGAAACGGACTCTCCGACGTACCGGACGTCACAAGAGGACGCCTCGTGAGAACCAAAGTTGGCATAGACGACATAGCCGTCTACATCCCTCGACTGTACGTGGAGCTAGCTGACGAGAATCGGCCTGAGAAACCGACGGAATTCTCTATGGCAAGGAAGTCGGACCCGTCAAAATATCTTCATGGAATTGGAATCGCCAAGATGTCCGTTCCGGACACCTACCAGGACAGCTCCGTTTTGGCTGCGAACGCAATCTTCGAGCTGATGGAAAGAAACAGTGTTCAGCCGGCAAGTCTCGCAAGAATTGACATAGCCACAGAGACCGGCGTGGACGAATCCAAACCTGTCGCCGCCTACGTTCACGGAATGCTGGAACAAAAGTATGGTAAAGGATCTCTAAACAGAACCTCAGGCGTCGAGTACAAGTTCGCTTGTGTGAGCATCGCAGACGCTCTAGAAAGTTCGCTCGACTGGGCGTGGGCAGGTAGAAGCAATGGAAGATCCAGTATCATCTGCGCAACCGACATTGCTAGGTATCCCCTTACCAGTCCGGGAGAACCCACTCAGGGAGCAGGAGCAGTGGCCCTCCTAGTCAAGGAGGATCCTCGTCTGCTAGCGATCGACCCGGTCATCGGCACTCACATGGAGGACGAGGATGATTTCTGGAGACCACTATTCTCGACGACAGCAGTCGTCCATGGAAAACATTCCGAGCGATGTTATCTTAGAGCCATGGAAGGCGCGGTAGACAACTGGGCAGAGCAGGCGATCGCGTCCGGCATCATCAACGCGGGACCTGGGGAATCTCTAGTAGATCACATAGGCCCCATGTCTTTTCACGTCCCGTATCCTAAGATGGCGGAGAAAGCTTTCGCGTATCTGCTGAGACATTTCTGGCGAGGCCTCCCCAGATGGAAAGAGGTCCTCCACTTGATTGGCGACGAGCCTCAAGAAGAGAGCTATAAGAAAAGAGAGGAATTCGAGAAAGCAGAAGGTGATTACATGAGACACTTCATGGAGACAAAACAATTCCAAGCCGATTACCAAGACAAGGTGGCTGATGGATTGGTTCACGCCCAAGAAAGCGGCAACAGCTATTCCGCCTCCGAGAAAAGTTGCCTCTCAATGTTGTTAGAGACGAAGGCAATGAAGGGAGCGAATCTGGCGGGAAGAAGAGGTGGATCTGGAAATTATGGAAGCGGTTGCAAGGCCAAGGCATCAAGCTGGACAGTTCAGGAAGACTGGGCGGCCGTTGCAAAGAAGTTTGGTCACGCTGAGAAATTACGGCATCGTCGACCAATATCTCTCGTTGAGTATGAAATCTTGCATGAGGGAAACCTGTTTCCGGATGGAAGAAAGTTTGTCTCAGAGCCCGAGAACGAGTTCGTTCTAGTAGACGTGACTTCTCAGGGCTATCGACATTACAAGTTTGCCGACTGATTGCGGAGAACGAATCAGCGTCAGCGCCTCTCGGATTACTCTGGTCAAGTGTTCAGGGTTTCAAACCGTTATTCAAGCGAGTCTCGCAAAGATAGCAGACTATGAGCGAGCTCGGAGAAGGAAGGCCGAGTGGAGAAGATGAGCTCGTACTGGTTTTCAGGCCGCCCGAGAATCCTGCCGCGCAAGTAGCAGTGGATACTCCCTTCAAGGGACATAGAGTTAGACTTGACGAGATACTAGATTGGTTCAAGGCGCTCAAGGTAGATTCTATTGAACTCTGGATCGAGGGCGCAAGGACATCTCGAGGAAGGACAGAGCTCTTTCTCTCGACAGAGGGCAAGACTGGAGCGAAGATCACTCTCAAGCCACACTCTGAGGCCGTATCAAAGGAGCTATCTCTTGACCAGGTCGGAAGCTCTTCTATCTCGAAAGCACCGGGAGAATCGCCTGGGAATGCAGCTCAGAATTTCCCGGTGAAACAAACTCAAGCGATACCGGCTCCTTTGGAGTCCCCTGTAACGGCCTTCTTTTCGCCCAAAGGAGGCATTGAACAACAGATTCTTACTGGCATAGGTGCAGCAGCAGAAACCATCGAGATGGCGGCTTACGCATTCACAAACGAGAACATAGGGGTGGCCCTGATCGACGCCATCAAACTAGGAGTCAAGGTTTCAATGGTTATGGACAGATCCGAGACGAAGGGTCCCCAAGCCTCACTGCACGACGAGCTGGAGAAGGCGGGATCCGCAATCAGGTTGATTTCCCCGCACGGAGGGATAATGCACGACAAGTTCATCATCGTTGACGGCAAGAACGTTGAGTGGGGAAGCTACAATTATACCGGCCGAGCCGAAGATACGAACTTCGAGAACGCCACCTTCCTGTCCAATGACAACCTAGCCCAAAAGTACCACTCAGACTTTGTTTCCATATACAACCAAGCAACTCCTGAGACTCAGGGGCTTAGACGCCCACTACGACGATTCCTGAGGAGACTACGATAGCCCTTCAAGTCCCAGAGGATGAGGCTGTGCGATAATTGGGATCTTGTACAAAGTGAGATTGAGAAACCTCCAGAAGTTGTAATGATCCCAAGACAACAATAGAAATTCGCAGAGTAGCTACAAGCATAGAGAAGCCATTTCTCCCAAGAACTTATCTAAACTGGTTTTTCTTAATCTGGAACCATGACCGGAAAAGTTGTTGTGATCACTGGAGCGAGTAGCGGAATCGGTGCTGCGCTGACTCGACAGCTTGCCTCTCAAGGTCATCAGCTCGTTATTGCAGCTAGGCGAGAGAGCGAGCTGAAGCAAGTTGCAGCCGAGACCGGATCAAAAGCGACCCCAGTAGTTACCGACGTTACCCGCAGAAGAGACCTTGAGAACCTGCGCGACTCCGCTCTGAAAAAACACGGCCGCATAGATGTCTGGGTGAACAACGCAGGGCGGGGAATAACCAAGACCGTAATGGAGCTGACTGATCAGGAATTCGACAGCATCATCGACGTGGTTCTGAAGTCGGTCTTTTACGGAACCCAGACGATTGTCCCGCATTTCCAAGAGCGAGGGGAAGCCTGATCAACGTTTCGTCCTTCCTAGGCAGGGTTCCTTTGGTTTCGAACCGGTCGATTTACAGCGCCGCGAAGGGCGCCCTCAACGTCCTGACAGCAAATCTACGTATGGATCTCAAAGGAAAGTATCCCCGAATCAAAGTCTCACTTGTAATGCCAGGCATCGTGGATACAGACTTCCACCGCGTCGCAGGAACACCGATTGCGATGAAGGCCGGCAGCCAAGTAGGCCCTCAAAAGGTTCAGTCAGCCGGCCAAGTTGCAATCCAAATCGCGTCGCTCATAGATCATCCGGTAGCTGAACTCTACACCAACCCAGCCCTATCCGAATTGACCCGACAGTACTATGCGGACGTGGAAGCTTTCGAAGAGAATATGGCCAGGCGGTCGTCTGGCAACTAGTTACCTTCAAGTCTGTTTGCTGGGCGCGTCAGTCTGTCGATTAGTGGGGATGCAAGAGCAGTTACGAGAACTGCTAAACCTGCTACAGGGTAGAGTTGCGGACCTACTAGTCCGGCATCAACTCCCGTCTTAGCGAGCACTAGCGAGAACTCTCCACGGGGAACCAGAATGGAACCAACTAGAATAGGGCGTCCAATCCGAGCAAGTCGTGCTCCGAAGAACCCTCCAGCAAGCTTACCGAGAATAGCACCGGCCAGGATAATCATGAGTGGGAGGCCCAGGCATAATGCGGTCGACGTGTCGATCAGGGTCCCCATCGATAGAAAGAAGAACACGATGAAGGCGTCCTTGAGGGGTAGTATCTTCTCCCTGACATATCTTGATTGCTTGACGGGAAGAAAGAATCCGACCAGCAGAGCCCCAATCGCGGGGGAGAAACCGAGATAGTCCGAAAGTACTCCGAACAGGAAACCGAATGACAAGGCGAGGAGAAATGCGACCTCCCCGATCTCCAGCTCATACTGGCTGACCTTGTTGATTAGCCGAGGTCCAAGATACCTCCCGAACCCGAAGCTTGCGAGGAATAAGAAAAATCCCTTGGACGCGATGAATAATAGGCCTAACGCCTGAACTTGGCGTCCCCCGGCTAGCTCAGGTGTAAGAAAGAGTAGGAAGACTGCAATCACATCCTCCACAACCATTACCATCATTAGCGACGTAAAATTTTCATCATGACCGGGAAAGCGGTCGAGGATCAATTTCGCAACTATGGCTGTGCTGCTGAGACCAAGTACGGACCCGAGAAACAGCGCCGTCCCTAGATCCCATCCTGCGAACAGAGCGGACAGTATGCTGACTGCGAAAGCAGTAAGAAATTCCACGGTACTCAGAATGAGGACCCTAGATCCAACCTTGCCGAATTTGCGCGGGTCGAGTTCAAGCCCGACCACAAACAAGAGGAGTATTATTCCGAGGGTCGCTAGAAAGTCGATGGCTGTCGTGTCGCGGATCAGTCCAAGACCGAAAGGACCAACGAGCATTCCAGCGACCAGCTGGCCGACGATCATGGGAAGGCCAAGTCGATAGAAGAGGAGACTGACGAGAAGCGCTGCGGCTACAGCAATTCCCACCTCTAATAGAAAAGTTGTCTGCAAGAACTACCTTCGATCGATCGCATTTGAATGGCTAAAGCACTTTGGGAAACTCGAATATCGGAATCAGTCAACAAGATTACAGCTTTCCTCCTGCCGAACAGTTAACTAGTTGTTTCATTCCATTTCGTTCGCAGGACCCGTAGTC
Source organism: Candidatus Bathyarchaeota archaeon (assembly GCA_005884605.1). Next base: position 6,504 of record VBBE01000145.1, on the reverse strand, counting down.
GAGCCACGCAAGATCCTCTGGACCTACAGTACTAGGAGAGAAGGCTTCCTTACTCCAGCCTTTCTAGGTCGTTCTAGGTACCGTGAGCCCATGAGGAACCCAACACTCGGAATTGCGAGCCCTGAACCCAGGAGAAAGTACGAGTTCTTGATAGCATCGTCCGGCTGTGGAAAGTAGAACCATTCCACTTTGTAGGCCCGAAAGCCGGACAGTGTGACGTTCGCAGTCCCCGCGTCAGGTGCTACCTGAAAAAGCAATAGACTACCTTCAGGCCTGAACTGTCCAATAACCTGACCAGGAGAAGGGTGCACATGGTCAAAACTCGACTGGGAAATGATCTTGTAGGATCCGCCTTGAGCAAGAAGGGTCAGGGAGAACTCTTCGTGAATCCCTGGCACGAGAGACTGGTCGGCCCGGTACCATTCGTACCAGGATTGATTCCAATAGTCAGCGTTGGTATAGTTGCCCCCTAGTAGTGGTGTGAGTAGTCTGACAATCAATGGAAATCGTGAGTATGCGTCGCGCACGCCAAAATTGGCTTCGATTCCGTAGATCCCGTCTCCTGAGTAGATGTAGCCGTCACATTCGTAGATCCTAACTGGTTGGAACACCATATAGTCACTATCGCAGTTTGTCTGGACTGTCGTCTTCTGAACATTGGTAGATGATAGGGCGAAGACGCCGTTTCCCAGGAGGATAACTCCCAAGACCACCAGTGCCACCAATGAGAGCCGAGCGACCTTAAGACGCTGCGGTGTCTTGAGGAAAGCCGGACTCACTAGTTTCACGGGCTCCTCTATTCGCGTCATCAACGAGAGCCCCGCTCGTCCCAGGTCGGAGAGGACATATTTGCTCTCGTCCGTCTTCTTGAGAAGACCGCCTAGCCCTTCGAGATGATAGCTCAGGTGGGCGCTCTCGATGTCGATCTCCTGGAGAATATCGGTGAAACTCTTTGGGCCCGAAGCTAAGATTCTCAGGATTTTTCTGCGCAGAGGATGCTTTAGCGAGGCGAAAATAACAGAGTAGGTCTCTTCATCCGACAAGGTTCTACTCGCCTAGTGAATGATCCGACCTCAAAATTAGGTCTTTTTCTAAAGAAAGCTTTACTCAGGGGAACTTTACATGATTGCCCTTGAGAAGCCCTTCCCAAGAGAATAATAGTATCATTCAGTAGGAGCAGGCCCCTGGGGCCCGTAGTCGAGCAAGGACCAAGACGTGGGCCTTCGGAGAAAGAGCTGAAGCAGGTTGCCGCCAAACCGGATCACGAGCTACTTCTGCAGTTGCCAATGTTACCCAAAGACGAGAGCTTGAGAACCTGCGCGACTTTGCCCCGAAGAGAACTATCCTCCACTCTCACTGAGGCAAACTGGAGAGATCATTGAGGGTTTCACCGGAGGTATCGCATTCGACGCGCTCCCGGTTGAATTCAGGCTTTCTTAGGCGAACCGGGCCTACCATTACGCAGCAAGCACTTTTTCACTTTTTTCAGGGCGATATTTTTTCTGTCTTCACTTATTTTGATGGGACATTACTATCCGGGCTGGTATAGAGGAAGATTTTGCCAACAATCTTTTCTCCTGCGTTTGCAGCATGGCGGGTTGATGCTATGTTAGATTCAGAAATCTCATTGATCAGTGTATGGACGTGCCGGGATTTGAGATAGATGAGCCTAGCCTGCAAATTGTCTCTCATTATGCCCATTCTTCTGAATTGCGGTTCAACGTAGAGACCGTGGGACCTTGCTACTCCGCCTGCAATTGTCATCCATGCGATACCGACGATTCTGTTTGCTATTCTGACAACGAAGCATTTGTCCCCATTTCTGAGGGCGACCTTGATCCATCCCCTATTTGTCTCGGGTTGTGAAGAGGCCATAAAGCGTTCTATATCTCCGACATCATACTCCATGCTGACATCGTGCTTGAACTTGTGCTCCAAGGCAACCTTATCGACGTCGAGTTGCCAGATGTTCCACACCTCCTTCGGATGTTCCGCTACCTCATACTCCGAGAAAATGTAGCTGGAAGGCTTTAGCAAATAGAAGTGGTCGAATACTTCCCTTGATCTCGTAAAGATGGTTCCCGTCGCCTCATAGCCATCATAGATGAATAAACCACTCTTGTGTCCATCAGAATTCCGGGAGACGTAAACTTCACCGCCGGCCTCAAGAGCCTCTTTAGCTTCGTGGCGTATGATTGGTTCGAAGAAGGACATGCCCTTCGGCAAATCACGAAGTTCCTCATCTGCAGATTTTACCTCAGATACCTGAAGACCATTGCTGTTTTTCATGATTCTCTACCCGCGCGACCTAACTTTCCGTTTGTGTACGCATCTTGACGGTGTATGGGTGGTGATGTCGTAGGCTACCAATCCAGGATCGTGAATCTCTTGGTCAGCCTCTCCTCTCCAAGTATGTTGCCTATGACCAGTTCAAGGCTATCTTGGCTTCGATGGAGGCCTACAACTTCATCATCTTTCAAGGCATCCTTCACCAGGTACTCGAACTGAGTCTTGCGATCAGTGATATGACCGAACCTCCTGACCCGCTCCCTTTCTATTTGCTCATACGCGTACATGAACTCGTACAGCGACCTGTATATCTGATGCTCCATCTTCTCCTCGATATTGAATTCGAGGTCGGCCCTGTCCCTTCCCCCAATCGCTATCATCTGCAGCCCTTCTAGGTCAGCCCAGAAGATGGTCCCGTCTGGAGCTAATACCGCATCCTTATCCAGCCAGACATCGTAAAAATCCAACCCGCTGTATGTTCCATTGCCATTGTCCCTTAGGGACCTAACGAACAAGGTGAGGATCGCAATTCCGCTCTTAACGAAGTTCTCCAGGAAACCCATCGCCTTCTCATTGTCGTCAATACGGAAGAAGTCAAAGAGCTCCCCCGTATCATCCCCGATCGTCCAGTCTGAATGGAAATAGATCCTGATATTGGACGGGATTAGCCTCGTCTCCTGAACCATCTCCTGCTTGAACCTCCTGTACCAATACACTTGAGTGACCGCGCTTTGGAGGACTTTCGGCAGCTTTACAATCTTCACCAGGGGAGCAATCCTGAACCCGTTGATCGATGTGCTGCTAGCATCTGACATCTCAGCTGCTTTCATGGCAATGGACGCGAATTCGAGCCCTTGAGACCCATAGGGGCATCCCCTAGACCACAACTCCCCGGTAAGATACCTCGGAAACCTCATCTCTTTCTCCTTGGCATTCATGATCCTTTCCTTCGTAGCACCGCTCTTGAGAAGCCCGCAAACCTCCTCCTTCTTGAAGAGCTGGCGGCTGAACGGACTGGTTGTCGACCCTATCCCCTTGACAGAGAAGTAGAGATCCGTACCATCGATTGCCATGTAGGGCTGTCTACTAACAGCACTCCTGTTGTCATCAATCAAGAACTCCTTGGTTCCCAAGGGAACCGCATCTGAAAAGGGCTTGACACTATCAGGCAGGTATAACCTCTCGAATTCCGGCATCCGAAAACGCTTGAAGTACCGGTTAGTTATCGTCGCAGCTCCGTCGTATACATTGAGACTGATGGGCATCCCTCTAAGGTCGAGATTGCTGGTCTGACGATGGCCAATATCAGGGCCTCTTTCCGATGCCTGAATGCTACCGCCTGGGACCGCCACAGTATGGGCACCTCTCAGCTGTGGTTGGGATCAGGGTTCCACAGTACTTGCAGTTTACCTTAGCAACATCCCTGATCACAACCTGTTCGGGCGGCTTTGAGCCTAGGTCTATCCTAGATTCCAAAGGCGTTGAAGGTGGGGCATGAAGAGGGGTGGGTGAGTGCTCGGGAATGGTATCCATGCGTCTTCTTCGAGATGAGGCATAGACTGCGATTACCACGATGAATATGATGGCTACCAGTGCTGCGACAAAATACGGCGCTAATCCCAAGAGAACTGCCGCGATGTCCGTGGGAGGAGGACTCGCAGGCGCCAGACTGTAGCTGGTTGATGTGACATAGAGGGTATCCGTATAGGTGAAGGTTCCAGCCTGCCCTAGATACTGGCCATTATCCTGTTCTACGTCGTTGTAGCCTACGATGTATCCAGTGGATGGGTCAAAGTATTCGTACCAAGTGTAGGATGCTGTAAATTGACCGTACGCGTCATTCCGCGGGTATTGGCCCGTCCCCTTGGTCTGAATGGTTTGAAAGTATTGGTTACCTTGTGTGGGTAATTGGAGACTGTAGTTCTTCGAAAGCACCGTGAATTGAGTATTGAGAGCATAGAAGGTGCCCCCGGCAGGAAGCGAAGGGTTCATGGCAAACCAAACGTAAATTGGGTTTGAGTAGCCTACCTGATGGTCCGTTCCTTTTACATACGTGAAGACGCTCGACGACCAGGTGTAACTGCCAGAAGACGAACTCGAGTTAGACAAACCCTGGTTGTTGCTGTATTGGAATGAATAGCTATAGGAGGCTGACACATTGTTTCCGCTGACAGAGTTCATCTTTTCCATCCCAGTTGTCTGGGTTTGATCCGTGTACCCAGCGTACGAGCCTCCGCCGTCGTTAACAGTGGTTGTTTCAGAATAGTTGAAGAAATCGCCACTTCGTGGAGCGTATGCCGCAACCGAATTCCCAATCGCTGCAATCGCAAGTGTTACCACAAATACCGAGAGAGCTGGTCTGAATATTCTGTAGTTCAACCTGCAAATCCTCCGACGCCGTGGCTATGAGCTGGATGGAATCCCCCCATACCACTGAATGTGGCATGATACGATGAGTGAGCTATGATTACCGGGTAATACCGAACGAAGAGCCCTGGATGTGATCCATATGTGAACTGCACTGGAGTTCCCGTAATCTTAGCCGTAGGGTCGATCTGCCTCACTATCTCATTTCGAACTCCATGGATCATCCTTACCGCCAAGGTAACCAATTGCGATCGCTCTAGTCCTGTAGAGTAGCCAGTGAGCAAGGTAACTGCTTTCTCCATCAAGTCGAGGACTTCATGCGACTCGAATACAGGTATGGAAGCGAGAATTGCGGCTGCCACTACGGGGTACTCCAGGTAGTTCTGCAGCTGCTCGATAATATACTTCAGTTTCGCTTCAACCTCGGCTGCACTTAGTTCTCCGATTCCTAGAAACGCCGAAGCAATCTCCGTATCCTCCGATGTCATGTATCCCCACGAACTGAACAAAGATCTGAATTCCTGGAATCTGGAACTCAGCCCGTCATACGGAACATTCATGATAGCCAGTATCGAAGCAGCTTCACTTGATTTGGTCAGATGCTTAAACTGAACAAATTGGTCGACCGGATAGCTTCCATCGAATCTCCGACCTGCCATGATTGTGGCAGCAGCCCCAGCGGACTGTTCATTCGGAACACCCTGCTTCCTTAGCTGTCGGTCTAGATTCTTTAGGATGGATTCTAGGCTCCCGACGTCCTGACTGCTCCCTGCAGTCATGATCTCGGCGGCCATGAGCCTGTTGGGAAGCATCGAGTCGCTCGGAACAGCGTTTAGAGACTCAATGAACCTGTCACCTATCTGGACAGTATCGCCGGGGAGTTTGGCCAACCCTATGCCTGTACTCCATAGCAATGACCGGGCTAAAATGTCACTATCACCACCTCCATTTTCTGAGCTTCCTAGATCCTCTATCTCAGGGACTTGAGGTCTGATCCAACCCACGTAGGAAGCAGCTTTGTCGCCTATAGATCGCAACTCTGCATAGGTTGCCTTGATTTCTGTGATGAAATCAGGGAACTCTTGGTCGGCTACCCTGTAGTTCCTGACACTGAGGTCGCTAAACACGAGGGTTCCAAGACCCGTAATAGACAAGTATTCTCCATCACACGCGACCATTCGATCAATCGTGGACTTCTGCTGGATGAGTCTACTCACATTTGCCTCTAACTGATTTAGCTCGGATTCCTCTCCGAAAATCGCAACCGTTTCTTTCTGAATCCTCTCGCTCAGCTCATCCTTACCCTCCCTTCCTTCAAAGTGGAATAGGAACGAGTGCTCTTTTCGTTTATCAGCCTGCAAGGCCGCTTTGGCTTGCTCCTCTGCGGATTTCTCAGTGTCTACTTGCGTTAGTAACTGGGAAATTCTAGCCACATCGCTAACCCCCTTTTCGTAATCCTCCTTAGTCGTCTTCAGAACATAGTTGTTGACGGACAAGTATTCCAAATCGGCTGATGGAACAGGAATAATGGGCTCTTCCCTGTCATATAATTGAGATAGAAGTGTCCTTGCTTCACTACACTTCATGATAAGACCCCGCGACGCGCGAAGCCCTGCGACTCTTAAGTGATTTGTGCTCCAGCAAGCATGCACCATCGCCGAACCTCTGCCAACAAGCATCAAAATGCTTACCGAGCAAAACCCAACCACCTCCCCAGTAGTTCGTCTCATAGTCCTGCGGCTTGGAAAGGCCAAGACGAAGACGTCAGTACTCAAGAGGAGCAGGGCAAATCATGACCTCCCATAGTGGACAGACTGGGGGCGGCTATGGTCGTCTAACGATCCAAAT
>VBBE01000144.1 GCA_005884605.1 Candidatus Bathyarchaeota archaeon | reverse complement strand
AACTACGAGATCTACACCATGAATGCAGATGGTAGTGGCCCGACAAGGCTGACTAGTAATTTGGCTGATGATGCGAGTCCAACCTGGTCGCATGATGGAACCAAGATTGCATTTGTACGATATCTCGGAGGTGGCAACTATGAGGTCTATGTCCTGGATGCAGATCTATGCCATGAGTGCACGGGTACTGGACCAACAAATCTGTCCCAATCAGCTAGTGCTGATTTGGAGCCAGCCTGGTCGCCTGACGGTACAAAGATTGCATTCGCAAGTAATAGAGACGGGAACTATGAGCTCTACACCATTAATCCAGACGGTACTGGAGTGACAAGGCTGACTAGTAACACTGTTTCGGATAGGGAACCAAGCTGGCAGCCCATTCCTCCGCCAATCTCCGATTTCCAGATCGCTGTCGACCCGGCATCTCTCACAGTTCAAGTGGACAATTCGGGTACATCTACAGTAACTCTGACAAGCATCAACGGCTTTGATGGTGTTGTCGGCCTAGCTAGTTCAGTCTCGCCGAGCGGCCTAACCTGCAATTTGACCCCCCCCAGCGTAACAGGATCCGGAACCTCAACATTGTCCTGCTCTTCGCCCGCTCCTGGTAGCTTCGTCGTTACAGTCACCGGTACGAGCGGATCCCTCTCTCACTCCGCAACCGTTTCGTACAGCGTGGTGGCTCAGGACTTTTCGGTTACGGCCAGTCCAATACAGGTCTCTGTTAAAGCAGGCGTCACAGGCACGTCGACAATCACAGTCGCTCCGATCAACGGGTTCACTGGAACCGTTACCATAATGTCCTCGGTATCCCCTGCTGGTCTGACCTGCTCTCTGAACCCGAATAGCATAGTCCTTGGAACGTCTCAGACATCGACCTTATCCTGCTCCGGTCCGGCCGGAATCTACACGGTAACGGTAACAGGAACCAGCGGGTCGATAACTCACATCGCAACAGTGACGTACACCGTCCAAGACTTCTCTGTCACCGCAAGCCCAACCAGCATCAACGTGAATGCTGGCACAACGGCCACATCCACCATTACCGTTGCGCCAGTGAACGGGTTCACCGGCACAGTAAACTTGTCGGTTTCCGCATCCACTCCTGCAGGCCTAACATGCACTCTCCCACCTAGCGTCACCTTCGGAACATCCCCACAGACCGCGACACTATCATGCACTTCCGCAACAGCGGTTGACTACACCGTCACCGTTACCGGTACGAGCGGTAGTCTAACCCACACCACCTCCGGAATCCTATTCCACGTGACCGACTACACCATTGAGCTGCAGCGCAGCCGCGGCCGGCGACTACACGGTGACCGTTACTGGAACTGACGGAACTCTTACTCACACAACTGCAACAATTCTCTTCCACGTGGTAGACTTCACTATCGCAGCAGGCGCTGTAAGCCCAACACAAATTCTCGTAGGCTCTTCCGGAACTTCGACTATCACAGTGACAGCTCTGAATGGACTAACAGGAACTGTCAGCCTATCCGTATCTACCTCAACTCCAGCCGGTCTGACCTGTAACATCCCGGCCAGCGTCACCTTTGGCCCCACCCTGCAGACTGCAACGTTGAGTTGTAGCGCAGCCACTGAAGTTGACTACACTATTACCGTCACTGGCACTGATGGATCTCGCTCTCACACTACTGCCACAATCCTCTTCCATGTAACCAACTTCACCCTTGGCGCAGGCCCCGCTACGGTCAGCTTCGTTCCTCCGGGAACTGCTATATCCACCATAACCGCCAATGCACTAAGCGGGTTCACCGGCAGTATTGCCCTAACAATCACGTCTGCAGATCCGCCCACCGGTTGCACCGCCTCCATTTCACCGGCCTCTGTCACCCTTCCAACACCAAACACGTCAACTCTGACCGGTGGAGGTACATGCACGGTCAGCTTCAGCGTGACAGTTACTGGTACGAGCGGCACTCTGATCCGCGCCGTAATCGTAACCTTCACCCCGCAGCCCGACTTCAGCATATCCGCGAGTGCTGTTACCCCGGCCCAGATTCTCGCGGGATCCTCAGGCACCTCTACGATAACAGTGACCGCACTAAACGGATTCACCGGTTAGTCCATTCAGAGCTGTCACTGTGATAGTCGAAGTTCCGGAAGAGCCTACGAGAATTTGTGTTGGGCTTACAGCGCCTGCTGCGATAGTGAAGTCTACCACGTGGAAGAGAATTGTTGCAGTTGTGTGAGTAAGAGTTCCGTCAGTTCCAGTAACGGTCACCGTGTAGTCGCCGGCCGCGGCTGCGCTGCAGCTCAACCACCGCAAGCACCTACACTGTGACAATAACGGCAACCAGCGGCTCCACAACCCACACTGCGCCAATCACCATCACAGTAACAGCACCTTCTGTTTCCACCGTCGGTTGCGGGCACGACCTCTCATGCTCCGTCAAGAGCAATTCGACCCTATCGAATGTGAAGTTCGCTGGCAACACGATTCACTTCGAAGCGACAGGGTCGCCAGGGACTTTAGGCTACGCGAGCGTGACGGTTCCCAAATCAAATATTCCCAACATCAACGAGTTGCACGTTTTCGTGGACAACTCTAAGTTAGGCAGTTCATCCGTGACCATAACAAGCGATTCCGCTGATTACTTCATCTACTTCACTTTCAGCTTCCACAGCCCGGTCGAAATCGACATCCAGCTCACCAACATCGAGAACGCCCCCACTCTAATATTGGGGGTCGACCCTACACTGTTCTACGAAATGGTCGGAGCACTAGCAGTCATCGTGATAGTGGCGGCTGCGCTGGTCTACCGGAGATCCAGAAAGCCCCGAGGGCAAGTCGCGAAAAGTACAGGAAGTTGATCACCACGTGCCAGATACGATGAGAACCCGTTAATTGGTTTGCCCATAAAATCTAGCCACTCGATATGGACGAGTGCTCAGCCGACTCCTATACGAACTTGTTTGTGATTCCGAGGGCCTCGTCTGTCTTCGCTATTGACCTTCGACCTTCGGTTTCCAGGCCGGTAAGCGCTCGCACCGCGTCCACGTTCTCCGGAACGACAACGCTCTCGTTGTGGACTTGGTAGACTAGATTGGCTTCACCGTCAGTCACGTTGAGTATGTCTTCCCAGTAGGCTACTTCCCACATGTCAGCCCTCGCTCTATGCATGTCTCGCATGATCTCAGCTACAGCATTCATACTGTCAACTCCATCGCTTGTCCTTACAGGTGCTAGCCTTGGTGCGTTCTTCAAAACTTTCAGGACGTCCTTCCTTTCGGGGTTGTTCTTGAGCTGGACCATGGCGAAGTGGAGGTGGCCGATGTTGAAGGGTCCCTTCGCGGCCATTGTTGTAATGTCGAGCTTGGGAAGAACAGTTTGCGCGTCGGGTCCCTGATGGGACGGAATATGGGCCTCCGGGACGACAGTATTGATGAGTCCATTCTTGTGGCTCTCCCATGGGTCTGTTCCTCTCCGGAACACGACTACTCTCGCCTTTCTCACCCCGAGCCCGTTCTGGAGCGCTCCAATGGTTCTGCAGATTCCGGTTGTGTTGCAGCTCACGACCCGCGTGGCGCTCTTGTTCAGATTCTCAGAATAATTGCACTGGGCAACGAACGATGATCCTGTGAGCTCGTGTTTCTCGCCGCCTTGGAAGACGGACTTGACGCCGGTCTTGTCGTATTGCGCCTTGTTCTTTGCGCCTAGTCCTGCCGGGGTGCAGTCTATCATGACATCGACCTTTTTGATCAGGTCTTCTAGAACTCCTGAGACCTCTATTCCCGCCTTTTTCATATCCGGAAGTTTCTCCGGAATTGAGCTGTAAATTGCGAAATTCTTCTTCTGTCCCATCTTTACGCGGTAGTCTGCGACGACGTCGGAGACGCCGATGAGTTTCATGTCCTTCTGTTTCGACACGGCCTCGGCGACACGCTTGCCGATGACACCGAACCCGTTCACTCCCACCCTAACAGCTGGCTTGGGCATTCGAAAACATCCCGATTGACGATTTAGAACAGTTTCTTTTAGACATAACCCTCGTATCTCGAACGTCTCCGCTCCCCTGGTACTCGGGGCGGTTACCCGCCTTGTCTTCATCCTATTCTGGTCTACGTTTGGATGATGAGGAAGTTGAAGTGATGGTCTTCTATAGCACCAATACTGTGGTCTTGCAGATATCGATATGGATCGGTCGAAACTACAGGCTCTGGCGCACATCAGGGGGGTTCGGTGTACTTAGCGGGATTTGCGAGGGGGTCTATTCATAGAGGGCAGCTCGGCACGACGTCACTGCTTTAATGTCTGAGATAGTCCCATATTGGGAACATGCCTTGGTTACACGATGCCCGCGCGAAGATTCGGAACAATCGGTCCAAGGTCGGGGTGCTCGCAGTTGCAACGATTTGACAAGCATACGATTCAAACTTTGGGATTCGCACTCATTATTCTAGGAATTATACTGTTTATGATCGGTGTTTTCGGCATCATTAGTTTCAGGACTTACACAGATTGTCCAACTAGTGGTTGCCCACCTTATTCACTGCCGGCGTACTATTTGCTACCAGTTGCCTCTTTTTTTTCTGGTATCGCATTTGTCGTTGCAGGAATCACTTTGCTCATCGTTGCCCGAGGCATGAAACCTAGACGAGACGAAGACTAGGCCAAATGCACAGAGCGCCTGCAGATAGATTGAGAATTACGCTTTTCCTGAGGCTCGTGATCAGAGGAAAGGGCATACCCAGTGGAACTCTTTAGGCATAATTTGCAATCCTGATAGTCGTGAACTCTGGAGACGGGCTTTAATACTAGGCTTGGAGCCTTTACGCTCTCAAGCTTTACCGCTTACAAATCGAAAAGAGAAGGTATCAGAAAGAAGGTAATGAATTATGGAGGTTAAACTTTCATGGTTGAACAGTCTCAGTACGCTACGACTACAAAATACATAGTAAAAGCACACTTCGACGTTCAAGGAGTCGTCGAAAAACCTGACGTTGTTGGTGCAGTTTTCGGACAAACAGAAGGACTTTTCGGACCCGATCTAGACCTTAGAGAACTGCAAAAATCGGGGCGAATCGGACGAATCGAGATCAACCTCGATTCTAAACGCGACAAGACTACAGGGTCGATTGTAATACCCTCTAGCCTGGACAAAGTCTCGACCGCCATTATCGCAGCAGCGATCGAGAGCGTCGACAGAATCGGCCCCTGCGAAGCCAAGATTACGCTAGAAAAGGTCGAGGATGTACGCGAGGAAAAGAGAAACGCGATCCTAACCAAAGCGAAAGATATTCTCCGCAAATGGGTAGTCGAGTCATCCCCCAGCACCGAAGAGGTCGTCAAGGAGGTCGCATCCTCTCTAAGAGGCGTGGATCTTATCGAGTACGGTCCCGAGAAGCTGCCTGCCGGTCCCGAAGTCGAAAGCGGTTCACTGATAGTGGTTGAAGGTAGAGCGGACGTAATTCTTCTGATGAAGGTCGGGATCAAGAACGTTGTCGCTCTCAACGGAACGAAGGTTCCTGACACCATCATCAAGCTCACCAAGGACAAGGAAGTCACAGCGTTCCTCGACGGGGACAGAGCCGGAGACTTGATTCTCAAAGAGCTACAGCAGGTCGCGGACATCGACTACGTTGCACGTGCACCCTTCGGGAAGGAAGTCGAGGAGCTCACGCCCAAGGAGCTAATGAAAGCCCTCAGAGAAAAGGTCCCAATCAATCTCGCTCGACCTATCGAGAGGCCTGAAAGAGTTCAGTTCGCCCGTCAGGAGAGGCCTGAGAGGCAGGAACGATACGAGCGACCGTACGAAAGAGGGTACGGTCCATCTGAACCTCGGGTAGAAGCACCGCCCATCCCAAGACCTAGTCTTTCACCAACAGTGTTCGAAGCTGCAAAAGACCTGCGTGGAACTCTGGAGGCCGTGATATTCGATGAGGCAGGAAAGGAGCTGTCCCGAATGGCTGTCAGCGAGCTTGCAGAGAAAATTCCAAGTGTCGAAAACGCGCACTTGATCCTCTTCGACGGAGTTGTCACTCAGAGATTGTTAGACATTGCCGCCGGAAAGAACATTAGATTCGTCATCGGCGATAGGGTATCCGACGGAGCCAAAAAGCCACCGAACGTGAACGTCATGACGCTGAGCGATCTATCTTCGTTCAGTCCAGGCCCTACGATTACAAACTGACCTGCCTGCGATCTGTCCCAAGCAAATCCTTCTCGGCAATTCCAAACACCTCTAGAACCCTAGCCGCAGCCGGAACAATCTGGTTGTGGACATAATATTCGTAATCTACCTCATCAAGTGAGACTTTGAAGAGCGGCTCTGCCTTCTGGTAGAGCTTGCCAGGTTTCTTCGTGATAATGAACCCGACCTTGTCTCCAACGGTCACGGGCCAACCCTCTTTCGCCATCTTTCGTGCCACCTCCACATGAGGTGCATTGACCTCGTATTCATCGGGACGTTTGGTCAATGTCTTCCATATTACAAGAGAGGATTTTGGGACTTTTGCGGATTCTAGGTCCTTGATTAGGCGCGTCACGTATGACGTTGCTCTCGATGGGTTGCCATCTTGAAGGACAAGCTTGAGAACTTCGTTCTGAACATTTCTGGCGAGGTTAGACCAGTCTCCTCGGATTGCCTCCATCCCGATAACATCAAGCTCACCATCTTCTAATAGTCCAGCATACTTTTTCTTGGCCTCAGTGAACAGGATTCGTTTGTATAATTGTCCTAGGTTGATTTCAAGACCTAGATTCTTGTCGATCTCTTTGATGAATTGGTTGACGAGTTTCTCTTCATACCCGACGAAGAGACTGTCGGTGTCTCCATAGAGAACCTTGAGCCCGAGATTCTTAGCGATATCAATGGATTTGTTGATCGTATCTCGTCCGAGAGCAGCGGCGGATTCCGCGACCTCGCGAGAATACCATCTGGACCCGGCCCAGCCCGCGTATCCATACGTAGCGTTGGTGATGACCTTGGTCGCCTTTTCACGGGCTTTCAGGATCTTGTGCTCTGGAGTTCCCTGCGGTGTCTTGGCGGCCTCCCTCTTCGCCGCCTGTCGGCTTGCGATGAGCTGACTTAGAACGATCTTGTAGAATCCTGGAGGATTGTTTCGGAAGTGATGTCCGACCTCGGGAACCTCAAAGACCCCATCGCCTCCCCTATCGACGAGAGTGTCTGGGGAAATGTTGTACTTGACCATGAGGCTAGGATACATAGCTGAGAAGTCCAGTACCGCAACGCTGTCGTGCAATCCTACACTGGGCTCGAGGACAATTGCTCCTTTGTAGGGAATAATATTCAGCTCCTCTCTCGCCGGTATCAGCTCGCCGAGCCTGTGCGCCTCCATCATCAGGTAATTGTCAACTCTGAAACCGACAGCAGCCGCGAGGACCTGGTCCGGTGGGAGAGCTGAGAGATTCGAGAGTTGCAATGTATAATCAAGCGCGTCTTCTCCAACGTTGAAGACTGAGATAGCTTGCGCTTTCATCTGTCCCACTAAGGCTGGGCGATCATGACCGATCCAGCGATCGTAGTATTCCGTCTCGTCAATTGTTGGAGTGGAAGCTTCGACTCCGAGAAACTTAGCGACATTCTCAACAGTCTTGATCTTCACGTCGTAGAGATCTCGTGAGAAATCCAGCAGATCGACGTTTGCCCTTCCTGTAAGGGAGAAGTGGCCGTAGAGGCTCTGCCGAGCTGGACCTTCGTCTCTTCCAACGGAAAGGTTCGCCTTGGCCTTGTCTGCTCGCTTGATCAGGTAGGGCCAGTCGAAGGTGTTGCCGCCAAACGAGAACACAACATCCGGGTCAAATCTCTTATGAACTTCCGATATTCCGTCAATTGTTTCAATGTCCGAGTCTCCTTTTGACTGGATAGTACTGGCTTCCCCTTCGTTGTTTTTCCATGCGACAACTCTTACCGGATCCCGGAGGGGAGTTGGAGAACCCGTCGGACTAACGGCTAGGATGGAGAAGGCGAGGAGTCGTAGCTTGGGAGCATTTTCTCTCGGGATAGAAGTTGGATGCCCCTTTGTTTCCAAGACTCTGTCGACATGATGTTTTCCCGGGTCAACACTAGATTCTGTTCCCTCGACGCTGTACCATTGGCAGGGTCTGATCTCGAACTCGTTCTGATATTTTATTGAGTAACGAAGCTTGTCCTCAAAACTCGCCTCCACACCAAGCTGCTTTACGCACTCTCTCGCGCACTTCGCTAGAGTATCAAGGTCTTTGCAGAATACTTTGAGAACTTGTCTCTCTTCACCGAGGCGTTTCCTCTTTTCAATGACCGCTCTATCAACCGCCGGATGGGGCCTTTCTCTCTCAATTCTATCTTTGAGTTGATCGATGCTCTGGCCTTTCTTGGGCAGGAGATAGAAGTAAGCCTGAAAGTCGGGGTCTATGACGAGGACCCGCTGGTTGTCATAGGTAACTCCCCATAGCCAGATCGCGGACTTGCCTTCCTGGGCCTCATGGTTGAGGTCTAAGAGCCAGAAGTCAAGTTTCAACTTGGGATGATTCTTCTCCAAGGAGAGTTTAAATTCGCGTAAGGCTCAAGCCCCAATCTATCAGGTAATTCTGCATGGCGGAGAAGGCTAAGGCACCGGCGGACAGATGGGGAATAGCCCACATCTACTCATCCTTCAACAACACCATGGTCCACATAACCGACCTCACAGGCGCGGAGACAATTTCCCGAAGCGCCGGGGGACAACACGTAAAGGCCGACAGACTCCAAGGGACACCGTACGCTGCGATGCAGGCCGCTGCAGCAGCCGCCAAGACCGCAAAAGATAAGGGAATTACTTCGCTTCACATTCGAGTAAGAGCTCCCGGTGGACATGGTGCTAGAACGCCTGGTCCCGGAGCGCAAGCTGCGATCAGAATGCTCGCCCGTCACGGGTTCAGAATCGGACGAATAGAAGACGTGACACCTGTCCCGCACGATGGGACCCGAAGACCCGGCGGTCGACGCGGTCGCAGAGTCTAACCAACTAAGGTAGACTTTCAACGTCCTACGCGTCCCAGGTCAGACGAATCGTTGACAAGCATCAACGCTGGCGCGCAGAAGAGTGTATTAACCTCATTCCATCCGAGAACGTAACCAGCAATACTGTTCGCCAACTTCTAACCATCGACATGGGTCACCGATACACTGCTACAGATCGGTTCTACAAGGGAACACGGTTCATGGACGAGCTCGAAACATTAGGAGAGAAGCTGGCCTGCGAAGTCTACGGTGCTGACTGGGCGAGCCTGAGGCCGCTATCAGGGCACATGGCTGACATGATCATGATCTCCACCCTGACAAAGCCTGGTGGGTCCATTCTTTCAGTGAACCCCTCCAACGGTGGATACCCTGGCATCAGTGGAGAAGGATATCCACCCTTTGTCAACGTGAAGAATCTCTACTTCCCATTTGATTCAGAGAGAATGAACATCGACGTGAACAAAGCCAAAGCCCTCATCGAAGACGAGAAACCATCACTCGTCGTCTTCGGCCAATCCTACTTTCTATTCCCCCATCCGATCAAAGAGCTAGCAGATGCTTGTCAGTCGGCAGGCTCCCAAGTCGCCTACGATGCCTCCCATGTCCTCGGACTAATTGGAGGAGGTGCGTTTCAACGCCCACTGAAAGAAGGCGCTGCGATAATGTTGGGATCGACGCACAAGAGTTTCTTCGGCCCACAAGGAGGAATAATTCTCGGAACTAGCCGAGTCAAAGAGCTAGTGAAAGACAGACAATTTCCTGGCTTGGTTGATAATGCTCATTGGAACAGAATCGCTGCTCTCACTTGGGCTCTGGATGAGATTCGGAGAATTGGCGCAAAATACGCCTCCCAGGTGATGGGGAATGCCAAGACTCTTGCAAAGGCACTCCACGAGGGAGGTCTACCTGTTAAATGCGCAGACTACGGGTTTACCGAATCGCACCAAGTTTTCCTCGACATTAATGGCGAAGAGAACGTGAACCGGTTTTCCGAGAGGCTGGAGGAAGCAAACATGATAGTGGATCACGGAATCCGACTTGGGACTAACGAGTCCACTCGACGCGGAATGAAAGCGCGAGATATGGAAAGGGTTGCAGAACTGATCATAAGAGTCTACAAGGGCGAAGAACCGAGCCGCGTACGCAGAGCCGCGACAAGACTGCGGAAAGAGTTCAAGACCATCGAATACACCTGACCTAGAAGAGGTCAAACGAGTAGGTGGCGTCGCCTTTCTCCTTCCTGTCAATGGTCTCCTTCGATGTCGATGGGACCATCTTTCGCAAAGCAGCTCTCACCCAAGCGGCGCGATCCCTAGGAATTGGAGAGAAATGGGACTCTCTCGACCAAATGTACCATCATCGAAGAATCACCCTAAGAGAATGCCTTGCTTCTGAGTACAAGCTTCTCCAGGGAATGAAGCTGGCAGACATTCTTCGAGAGGTCTCAAAGGTCGAGGTCATCAAGAACGTCAGGGAAACAGTAGAGAAACTGCAAGGTCATAGAATTCGAGTTGTTCTATTGACTGATAATCCAGATTTTGTATGCGCGTACTTGATTGAAAGGTTCGGATTCGAAGGCTACGTCGGGTCCAAGGTCGGCATCAAGGATGGAATTGTCACGGGGGAAATAGAAACTCTGCCGGACAAGCGACTCGGTTTGCGAAAATATTGCGCATGGACCGGTATCCCTCCATCAAGATGTGTTCACGTGGGAGATTGGGTCAACGATGTCCCCGTCTTCAGGATTGTACGTTATTCTGTGGCCCTGAACGCGAAGGTTCCCAAAGTGAAAGCCGCCGCATCCCATAGCATGGACACTGATGATCTTCTTGACGTATACAAGCATCTTCAAACTGTAGCCTAGGAAGTCCACGGAGCCTCAGTAGATCATACGGCTGCTGAGATTCAACCTATTCTTGTCTGATAGGAATGCACACTCTTCGATTCCCGTTCTTCTGGCAAGAGAGAGCGCGAGTCGTTGAAGGTATATCGCAATCCTCAAACTTCGATTGACCGCATGACTAGCTGGAAACGCTAGGATTGAGCTTCGGAAGCCGTCGTTACGAAGCAATTGATGCTTCTCCAAGGCTTTATCCTGCCCCGACGAGATGGATATGATAAGGTCCCGTTTCTTGTCTATTGTGAACAATTTCGCATGCCCAAGTTGTTCAGGATATTCAGCCTCCGCTTTTGCACCCAAGACTTCATTGATTTTCGCAGCTCCGTAGAGGGAGAGTGCATAGTTTACCCCCGATCCGATGAAAAGAAACGCTCCCTTCCCAGCCTGTTTCAAGTTCGTTGACAACCATCGGGTGTCAATTGGAGCGCTGTTCACCTGGATAGTCCTCGGCAGACTCCTAAGAAGTAAGGCGCAAGCCAACAAGCTAGTTGTAAAACTGATCGTCCCGGAGGTGAGCATTCCGGTAGTTCTATACTTTAGCAGAAGAGTTTCGTCACATTCTCTTGCTAGTGGGCTCTCAGGGTTGGCGGTGACTGCTAAGGTGCGTGTTGAGATTCCTTTTGCCTTTCTGGCTAGCTCAATGTTGGTTTTCGTTTTGCCACTGACGGAGATAATTACGAGATTCTTCCCTCTAGTTCGCCTAATATTCGTCAGCAACTCGTAAGGGTCCGAAGCTACGGACTCTCCCTGGGAGAGTTCTTGGGCAAAGAAGGCTGCCGCGTATGAATCACCCGATCCCGCAAAGATCAATGTGGAGGGTTGGAGCTTTGGAACGCGCGTTTCTCGAAGCTGAGAAGCGAACCCTGGGAGATCCTGCGTTTGGTTCGAGATTTCTTCCCCCATCGCTCGGATAGACATTTTCGTTCTCAACCCGAGCCCGTGTCCGCGCGATAGGTTCCACCCGTGTATGTCCATCGCTTGTGGCACTTCTTGCATTGAAGCTTGAAGCCTGTCCGCCAGCCTTCCGCGCTCCGATTCTCACCCACGATCACTAGCTCTCCACCGCAAGAGCACCTGGGAACTAGACGGGACAAGATTAGATCGAGGTTAGGATGGATAGCTAAACTTCTTTCGTTGAGTGAGGCCCTAGCTGTCTTCTCTAAGACTTTTGATTCTGCGCCTCATTTCCCAGGTCCGCTCGAACCCGTGTTTGAGGTAGACCTTGCGGCCCATCTCGCTCGCGTGCAGGCGCAGCTGGGAAAACCGGTTCTTTCTGCACCACTCCAGGGCTTTCTCGACGACACCTGAGGCGACGCCAAGTCCTCTGGAGCGTGGCTCTGTGTACATTGATAGCAGGTATGGCTGGATCATGAGATTGTATCCTGGCCTCGGTTGAACAGGCTGCAACCACACGCATCCTCCACCAAGGACTTTACCTCCAGTCTCGGCCACCCAGCCCATCAGAGTCCCGCTCTTCATTCTCGATCGTGCCCATCGTGCGTAAACTTTGTCGGCTCTATCCAACTCTCCTTGTTCTCTCGCCCCAAGGTCACGCCACATCGCCCTGCGCTGGCGAACCAGGGTCGGAAGATCTTTCACGGTGGCCTTGCGAACGGTGAACGCTGGTTTCCTGGGCTTCTTCGCTCGTTTCTTTTTCTTCGCTGCCAACTCGAACCCACGAGCAAGAATCCTTGAGGGCTAGATTAGTGCCAGTTGTTTGCCAACCTTCTCGAAAGCTCTCAATGCAGTGTAAAGATCTTTTCTCGTATGAGCACTTGTCACTATGGTCCTGACCCTAGCTTTGTCCCGAGCCACCATTGGAAAGACGATTGGTAGGACGAATACTCCAAGCTTGAAGAGATCGTCCGCTAGTTCTCGAGCCTTACTCGCCTCTCCAACTATGACCGGCGTAATAGGAGTCTCGCTGTTCCCAGTGTCGAGGCCTATGTCTTTCAGTCCCTTCTTGAAGTAGCTGGCGTTGTCCCAGAGCTTCTTGACCAACGACGGTTGTTTCTGGACGAGCTGAAGCGCTGCAATGCACGCGCCTGCAACGGCGGGTGGATGGGACCCCGAGAGAAGGTAGCTTCGGACTTTGTTCTGAAGATACACACAGAGGTCTTTCGAACCGACAACATATCCTCCGACGCATCCGAAAGCTTTCGAGAAGGTTCCCATGTCAATGTCCACCTTTCCCTCAAGGTGGAAGTGATTGGTAATTCCACGGCCGTTCTCTCCCAGAACACCGTCTCCGTGTGCATCGTCTACATAGGTCACCGCATTGTGTTCTTGAGCTAGATTGACGATGTCTTTCAGGGGCGCTATGTCTCCGTCCATGCTGAAGACTCCGTCCGTAATAATTAGGACCCTACGGAACCGTTCCGTCCCCTGCAACTGTTTCTCAAGATCCCCCATGTCTTTGTGCTTGTAGACCCGTCTCTCAGCCTTCGTCAGACGACAGCCGTCGATGATGCTGCCATGGTTCAACTCATCGCTGATGATTAGGTCCCGTTCGTCGACGAGGCACGTTATCGTTCCGAGATTCGTGGCGTAGCCTGACTGGAAAGTGATCGAAGACTCGGTCCCCCTATAAGCCGCCAGTTCCTTTTCCAGCCTAACATGGAGATCCATGGTCCCAGCGATGACACGTACTGAGCCGGTTCCAGCTCCAAACTTTCTAGTTGCAGCAATAGCCGCTTGCTTGAGCTTGGGGTGGTTCGCCAATCCAAGATAATTGTTTGAACAAAGAACTATGACGTTCTTGCCGTCCACTTTGGCGTGCGGCGCGGATGGACTTTGAAGGGTCCTGATACGCCAGAGCAGATCCTGCTGATCCAGTCCTTTGAGCTCTTCCCGCAACGCATCTAGAAGTGACGCTCTTTGTAAACCTGACTCTTGGCTCATACTCTCGAGATCGATAATTTGTTCCTAATCTAAAACGTTTTACAGCGCTCCTTGCGCGGCTAACACCTAGTTTCGAGGAAATCTGTTGAAAGAAAAGATGCACGCTGTTGTGAAGGCGTCGCCGGGTCCCGGCGCGGTCTTCGAACAATGGCCTACACCCAAACCCGGTCTACGAGACATTCTCGTCCGGATAGAAGCCACCTCGATCTGTGGAACGGACATGCACATCTACGATTGGCACGAATCGATTAGAGACAAGGTCAAGCCTCCAATGGTAATGGGACACGAGTTCGCCGGAAAAATCATCGAGGTCGGCAAGGAAGTCTCCGACCTCCGCGAAGGCGATATTGTCTCTGGCGAGACCCACATCTTCTGCGGCAAATGCTTCCAGTGTCGAACTGGTAACGCTCACATTTGCGAACGAATGCTCCTCAGAGGCGTAGACACGGACGGTTGTTTCGCAGAGCACCACGTTCTCAACGAGCAGCATGCATGGTTGAACGATCGCAAGATTCCGATCGAGGTGGCGTCAGCTCAAGAACCCCTCGGTAACGCTGTTCACGCTGCCTCGGCGGCAGAGATCTCGGGGAATACTGTCGCAATTTTTGGCTGCGGTCCAATCGGTGCTTGCCTTATCGGGCTCTGTAAGTCCTTCGGCGCGACCAAGATTTTCGGCATCGATATTGTCGATTACCGGTTGAAGCTGGCGAAGGATATGGGGGGAGACGTCTTGATCAACGGGTCTCAACAAGATCCTGTGAAGGAAATCATGCGCTTGACTGATGGTCGTGGAGTTGATGCGTTCTTTGAGATGTCAGGCGCACAACCCTCTTTCGAAGAAGGGTTCAGCGTTCTCCGTCCCGGAGGAACAGCGATCTTCTTCGGACTGCCCTCGAAGAAGATCGAACTGGATGTTGCCAACTGGATTGTCTTCAGGGACGCGCACGTTCGGGGTGTCTTTGGCCGTCGCCTTTTTGGAAGTTGGTACAAAACAGCTGAAGTCTTGAAGGCGGGTCAAGTGGATCTATCGAGGCTGATAACTCACCGGTTCGAGCTTGAAGAGTTTTCGAAGGCCTTTGCGTTGATGAAGTCGGGACGCTCGGGCAAGATCATCATGTACCCAAACAGGAAACACGGCTAGTCCGAATCTACCGCCGGTCTTTCTTTGGCTCCAGAGCCTGGGCCTCTTTCTGCCGGATCTTCATGATCTCTACAGCGATCGATTTCAGCATCGCGACCTTCGGAGCGCTCTTTTTGACCGTAACATATCCTGCCTTCTCCCAGTGAAGGCTAGGCATTGCCGATTTTTCCTTCGGTTCTGGAACATAGCCTAGGATTGTCGCTGCCTGCACAATTTCTCTGAGGTTTGGCTGTTTGATCGCTCGCGCTATCGGAAGTTTTCTTCCCTGGCCCCTAGTCTTCGTACTGTCTATGTGGAATGGCCAGATGATAACGTGACCCGGGTTTTTCACCCTGGTTTCACCGTTCTATCTTAGGACTTGCTGGCTTGGGATACGAGGACTGCGTTGATGACCCCGTCTTGTCCCGGACGAGAGGTCACTCGCGCCTGACCTAGTTCCGTATCGACGATCGCACCCTTCGTGATTACTCCCCGCCTCTGATAGTCAACGTTCGCCGGATTCTTGACAACCCGCAGAAGCTTCGATTTCGACGACTTACCCGTTGACTTGTCCGTGACAACAGCCCAGTCAGCCGATGCCAGTTTTATTTTCGTAGCCCCGCCTCGGATTCCCACTCTTCTCTGCTTAACCTTACCAAGGGTCGTCTCAACCGGTTCTCCACCGGCCTCGAAGGCGCGTTTTCCCCGCCAGTTACGCTTGACCCCACCAGTAGGTTTCTTCTTGTGCTGGTTGCCATGATATCGAGGCAATCGAATCGAGTTCTGACTGACAGAGTCGACATATTAACCGTTCTCCGCCAACACCCCAATCTCGTCGCCTACCGGCCGAATTTTTCATCTTTGGCCCTTTCGAGTAACCGAATCTTTATCTGGTTCGCGAGCCAAATTTCTTGTCGAGGAGAAGTTTGCCTAACTATTGCTTGGAGTGCGGTGGAAACCTAAGTTATGACCCTGCAATCAAGCAATACGCGTGTAAGAGCTGCGGCCTAACCTTCACCCAGCAAAACCTTCTCGAAGGACGAGAAAAAATGCTCCGCACCGAAGAATCCGCTGACGAAGAGAAGAAACGCCGCCACAAAGACTACCTGAAATGGTGGCTCAGCGACAAGAAAAAGTAACCGATACGAATTTTCCTTGAAATGACTTTAGGACAATATTTGTCTCAGAAGATGCCTTGTCTTTGCCCGGTCAGGTCGAGTTCAAGCTCTAGTTCATCCCTGATGGAAATACTGTTCGCTGCCTTAATGGAGATCTGAGGCTTCAGCTTCCTGGAAGCTTCGAGGGCATCTGGATAGATCGCGATGAGACGGAAACCTCTTTTCTGATAGAACCCCAGAGCGTTTAGATTGTCATTGGTGGTTATGAGCCAGAGTCTTCTACAACCCTTCACCTTGGCTCTTTCCCTAACTGCATTAATGAGCGCTGTTCCGACTCCCTCGCCTTGAGCGATGCTGTCGATTGTGACGATCTCGCAGTCAGGACCCTCTATCCTGTAGGTTAGCAAGCCGACAGGATTTTTTCCGTTGAAACCGACAAAACCATCAAGTTCCACAGGACGAAGGACCCGGCCCTTTGCAACGACAATCTCCGAGCCCCAGTGAGATTTGACAAAGAACTCGACCCAATTGCGATCGGACGCCTCAATAGACCTAACCAGCAGACCGTTCACGAAGCTCTCTCCTCCAACCAGGCTCGCGGAGCGGGTTGTATAATTTCTATGTGTTGCCAAGCGCTTGAAGGAACCTTTCTCATTTCTTGGGAAGAGTTAACTTTCCATTGGCCCGATCGGACTGGCTGTCGGATCTTATGCTTGAGGAGATGTTGGACAAGTGGCGTCGGGGGGCGAGAGGTCCCCTGCCCCAACTAACTCCCGTCCAGCTTCTAAACGCTCTAGTACTCATCGACCAAGAAGGTCCCGTCGGACGTCGCGCCCTGGCTCAAGCGCTTCAGATCAAGGATGGTGTCACCCGGGGCTTGTTGGAGAGGCTCGCTGAACAGGGCTTGGTCGAGGTTAGCGAGGGAACGGGCGTCAAGCTTTCGAGGCAAGGACGAGAAACCCTGCAGAGGTATCTCAAGCAGATAGCGGTGCGCAAAATCAAGAAACTGGATGAGACAGAGCTCGTCCCCGGCAAAGTATCTGTAGGAATCCATCTGGCCAAAGGGTACAAGCCTGGAATCACAGGGGTCTTGCAAAGAGACGAGGCCATCAAGGTGGGCGCGGAAGGGACCCTAACAATCGGAGTTGTCAATGGTAAGCTCTCGATACCACCTGATAACAAGAAAGTTGCCGAACTCTCACCCCGCGAAGACGCTCGAATTCGAGAGCTCTTCCGTCCCTCCGAAAGTGATCTTGTGATCATAGGGTTTGGGAAGGACGCGAACCGCGCTCTCTCTGGGGCACTAGCTGCTGTTCTCTCATTGGAGAAACACTAGTCCCGGATTTGAGGCCTGACTGAGTGAAGAAATCGCCGACGGCAGAGATAATCTCTGTTGGCAATGAGCTACTGATCGGACACACGCTAGATACTAATTCTCATTGGATTGGGAAACGTTTCACTAGGTTCGGGTGGACCCTTCAGAGGATCACCGTTCTTCGCGACTCTCTGCCGGCAATAAACGACGGGGTCACAGGTGCTCTTCGAAGAAAGCCGGACCTTTTGATTACCCTAGGGGGTCTTGGGCCGACTCATGATGATATGACTCTGAAGGGGGTCGCCCTTGCCTTGAACAAACGGCTAGTGCTGAATCCGGATGCCTTTGTAATGGTCAAAACTCGGTACAGTGCCATAGAAGCGTCTACAGGTCTAACCCGGTTTCGTAGGAAGATGGCTACTTTGCCCGAGGGTGCTGAGCCTCTGCCTAATCCTGTCGGAACCGCTCCCGGGGTCACCGTCAAGGTTGGTACGACAAGGATAGTCTCGCTACCAGGGGTTCCATCTGAGATGAAAGCCATCTTCACCGCGTCCGTCATTTCGATGCTGAGAGCGTCAAAGCGAGAAGCGCCTGAGGAGGTCTCTATCGGGCTGGTGGGGATTATCGAGTCAGCGCTCGCGCCCGCGCTAGACCGCACACGCAAGGCGTTTCCAGGACTCTATTTCAAATCCCACCCGCGCGGCCGGGAAGGCGGAATACGAAGCCTAATTCAACTCCACGTTTACAGGGTAGACCCCGATTCTCGCGCCAAGCTGGACAAAGCCATCGCGTATCTCCTTCGCCAGCTATCAAAGTCGGCCTAATCCGACCGAAAGATCAAGAAAAACTCGGCAAGAAGATACTTGAATCTAACTTTTCTTTTCCACTAAGTATTTTTTTCTGCTAACTAATCTATGACCCCGGGGGGTCTCTTTTTCCCGCGCCGCGCCCTTCGTGAAACGCTGAGAATTCCACGTTCATCAGCTCCTGCCATTGCCTCCTTCCTTCGTGGCCGTGAATGGGTCCTGGATCCTGGTCCAAGGTGCCGTTAGGCCCGTTCGCCGAAGAGGCCTATTCCGCCCCTTCGTGAAATGGCGCTGAAACCCGCAAGCGGAATCCTGGACCCTTTCAGCTACCAGTCGACACCTGCCAGGAGAAGCTTGTTGCAAACCCGGGTCCCTCCATGTAGCCCGCCAGCGCGCGCGCCAGCGAAGCCCTGTGTCCGAATCCTACAACCGCTAAGACCTGCCCGGTGGTAGAGTCCATTACCCGTTTCAGCTGATTAATCATGTGCTCCTCGCGCGTATCGATCAATATACTGCTCAATACCGGGTATCTCTTCCGGAAAGCCCCAATTTGCGAGTCCATGTCCTCGGTCACCTTCGACCAGTTTATCCTGCTGAACGGCAAGACCACAAGGCTCGCCAGGGCATCAACCACCAGCTTTGCCTTCTCTTTCCGAGGCAGCTTCCGCAACGCCGCACCCGTATTCGTGATAGGCAGATCAATGAACTCCACCCTAGACCCCACAGCCTTGGCCGCCCTAGCCGCCTCCAACATATCTGTTCCAGGCGGCGACCCGGTCATCTGGCCCGCAAACTTCTCCAGCAACGCCATAGTCAAGAATGATACTCCCGCTCCCCGTCCTCTCTGAGCCTTCGGATTCTCGAGAGCCATCATACGTCCCTCGTCCAGTTCCAAAGCCACGACCTCTGGCTTCATCTCAACAATAGTATCTCTGACGGTTGCAGCGCTACTAGGGTCAACGTGCACAGTCCCGAAAAGGGACAGACGACTCCCAACCCGCTCCACCGTCAGCCAACCTCTCCGTGGACAGGGCGAGTTGAACGTCTATAAGGCGGCTTCCCCCAATCCAACAAACAGAACCCGTCAGTTACAAAACGGGATCCAGCTATGACCAATCTCGAAACGCTCGCAGATGAGCGCCAGCGGATCAAAACCGACGAACGCAAACTCCTAGGAGCACTCTCCGAGGTAAGAAGCAAGCTCGACGCTACACGCACTGAACTCCAAGAAAGCCGGAAGACCCGCGACGAACTCAACGAGACAGTCAGGGCCCTAAAGAAAACCCGCGACAACCTCCGAGACAAGGCAAAACGGAACATCACCTACCTGAAGACTCTCCAGAAAACAGCGCCCAAGCTCCTCCAGTCCGTAACAGCAGAGCACGAGCTACAACAGCTCGAGTGGCAGGTACAATCCGCTCCACTAGGCAAGGAAGAAGAGAAGCGTTTGATGATAAAGATCCGAGCCCTTGAGATCCAGGTCACCGCGGCCAAGAAGATCCTCAAGCTACGAGACGAGGTCGGCAAAGCCAACCAGGAAGCAGACGAGCTACACGCGAAGATCCAGGAGCTTGCGGAGGAAAGCCAGAAGCATCATGAGGAGATCGTCATATTATCCGAACGGTTTGAAGCACTCAAGATAAAACAGGAAGATGTTAGAAAATCCCTAAACCAGCTCCGCGGAGAATACAAGGACGCAGACGAGCAATACCAAGTAGTCAGAAAATCGATTGACCTAGCTGATAAGATGAGCCAGCGCCAAAAAGAAGAAACCCACAAACAGAACTTGAAGGAGGCTGCGAAGAAGAAGCTCAGCCAAGGCGCAAAACTCTCGCTTCACGAGTTGAGCGCGTTGTACGAGGAAGAAGAATGAGACCGCCCATCGCAATAATCGGCGGCTCAGGAGTCAAGTCGATTATCAAGGGCGAAGAGAAAATGGTCGGAACTCCCTACGGTCCTACTCCAACCCTGACCATTGGACAAGTCAAGGGACGAGAAGCAATCTATCTGCCACGGCACGGCGAAGGACACACCGCGCCACCTCACAGAGTAAACTATCGAGCCAACGTCTGGGGCCTAAATAGTCTCGGCGTCGGACGAATAATCGCAACAGAC
>VBBE01000143.1 GCA_005884605.1 Candidatus Bathyarchaeota archaeon | reverse complement strand
GTCCCTCCTGATCCAGTCGCAGTAAATGTGACCGCAGTGCCCACTGTTCCAGTCGTTGGTCCACTGATCGTTACTGCAAGTGTAAGCGGATTGACCAAGATGCCGGCCGGTATTGTAGCGATCATTCCGTTTGCATCCGTTACCGTTACTGTCACCGTGTAAGTCCCGGGCATATTGAAGCTGTGATTTACCGGGTTTCCTGAAGCCGTGGTTCCATCACCAAAGTTCCAGTTGAATGTGTAAGGAGAAGTCCCGCCAGAGACGGAAGCAGTGAAGCTAGCGAGTTGTCCAACTATTAGTCCTGATGATGGTGTCATCGCGAAGCTGGCGGTCAGAGGCGATGGTGCAACAGAGAGGGTCTGAGTTGATGTTGCTGTTTGAGCATTCGCATCCTTGACTGTAAGCGTGACTGCGTAAGTTCCTTGAACAGAGTAAGTGTGACTGACGACGTTTCCACTCCCGGAACTATTATCTCCAAAGTTCCAACTGAAATTGAACGGATTCGTTCCACCAACGGTGGTGGCTGTGAAGGTCACCGACCGACTACTTATCGCCGACTTCGGGGTGATTGTGAAGCTAACGGTTGCCTGTGCGTTGACGACCTCTGAAACTGTTTGGGATGCGGTGACTCCTAGAATATCTTGCGCGGCTACGACGACCGTGAAGGTTCCTGGATTAGAGTAAACGTGTGTCGCCGAGCATCCAGTACTTGATGCGCCATCGCCAAAGGTCCAGTTGCAAGAGACTCCTCCGACACCACCATTGGTGCTGGCCGAGAAGTTACTAGTAACGCCAGCATCATTCGGGTTTGGACTAGCCATAGCAGATGGCACTGTTAGAGCTGCAACAACTGTGATTGATCTTGAGCTGGTCGCGATCTGGGGGAGCGAAGACGAGTCCGTGGCAGTCACGGTGATACTAAAGGTCCCACTAGTGCTGTAGATGTGAGTCGAAGTGATACCTGTCCCTGCGCTTCCGTCTCCGTAGGTCCACACGAAAGAAACTGGGGCGCTACAATTGGTTGCTGTGGCGGTGAAAGTCACCGGGGAAGTAGCCTCGGGCGTGGCTGGACTGAACGCTAGGCTAACGGTGCATTGGGGAGCAACAGTAATTTTCACCACGATGCTTTCTGATATTGCGCCGCCTAGACTGTCATTCACTGTTACAATCGCCGTGTAATTCCCTGCTGCGTTGTAGGCGTGGTTGGTCGAGCATCCGGTGCCACTCGCGATGTCGCCGAAGCTCCAAGTGCACGTGACTGGTGCAATTCCTCCAGAAGTCGTCGCGATGAAGTTGACCGTTTGTGCGGTGTTGGCTGGGTTTGGACTGGCGGTGGTGGTTGACACGCCGAGACCTGCTTTGACGACCACTGATTGAGCTGATGATGTTCCGGTCTTGCCGGCTGAATCCGTTACCGTGACTGTGACGCTGAAGGTTCCGGCAGCAGTGTAAGCGTGTGTGGGGGTGTTACCCGAGCCCAGAGCTGAGCCGTCCCCGAAATTCCAGCTGAAGCTCACATATGGGGGAGTTCCCCCAGTAACCGTTGCGCTAAAAGACACAGGTACGTTGACCTCAGTTGGACTAGTGCTCAAGGTGAAGTTTGCGGTCATAGGAACCGGAGCAATCGTAAGGCCCTGACTCGAAATAACTTGGGTATTGACCGCGTCCGTTAACGTAAGCGTTACAGTGAAGCTGCCTGCAGTCGAATACGCGTGAGTCACCGTCGCCCCTGAAGCGGTCTGGCCATCTCCAAACATCCAGGAGTAGGTGTATGGTGTTCCTCCTCCAGCGCTGGATCCTGTGAACGTGATCATGCTGTTTACTTGAGGCGATGATGGTGTAAACCTGAACGAGGCAGCCAGCGTAGGGACGGTTACGGTTACAGTCTTACTTGCAATAGCCTTTTGTTGCGGGCTGCTAGCGTCCGTTACAGTCAGAGTTACAGTGTAGGTCCCGGCCGAGGAAGAGGCGTGGCTTGGATTCTGTCCGGTGGCCGTGGCACCATCCCCAAAACTCCACGAGTACGCGTAGGGAGTTGTTCCACCGCTTGCAGCGCCAGCAAATGATACGCTTTCGCCTGTTAGTGGAGAAGATGGCACAAAGCTGAGGCCCGCGGTCAACGCTGGAGGCGCTGCTGTCGTGAGTTTCACATTGTACCAGTTCACGTCTAGTTCCTGGAACTGGAATCCCTCCGTCCCAACCTCTATCCCAGCAAGTTCACATGGAGTATTCGTTGGTAGTCCCCAGGCCGTTAGGTCATCTTGGCACTGTTGCGCGACGCTGGCGGTTAGCGTGCCCGATTGTCCCAAGCTTGTTTGCAGTGTAACCTGGTCCCAACCGAATGAGTCTCCCGGGTTGTAAGTTGAAGTAGATCCAATTGCGCTGAATATTCCACCTACATTTTCTACTCGAACCTGGGAGTCGAGACACTGATAGGTGGAACCGCCCGCAGTTATAGGCCCATTGGGAAGCCAGAAGTAGAGAGCGATGTAGATGTGGTATCTATCCGAGGTTGGACTTGAGCCGGGATTGTAGGAGAGAACCGTGAAGTTTGCGCTTACACTTGATAGTCCAGTAGGAATAACGCCTGACACTGGAGCCTGACATGGACTCCAAGGAAATGCTCCTTTCTGCGTCGTAGCGTAGTAGTAGATGGTGTCGTTTCCTTGGCCTGGATTTGACTGGCGAGTCTCTAGTACGCCGTTAACAATCGTCGCGGAGCTAGTTGATGGAATAGCATTGCCACAACTCCAGCCCTGAGGAAGGTTTGAGCAATTGCCAAAGTTCCCTGTTAGAGGCCGCACCACCGTAACGGTTTGTGAGCTCGTCGTTGTTTGTTGGAGTGAGGACGAATCTTTCGCTGTCTCGGCTACAGTGAACGACTGGGCCGTGGTGTAAGTGTGGCTTACAATCGTTCCTGTTCCCGTTGACCCGTCGCCAAAGTTCCACGTAATAGTGTAGGGTGCGGTCCCGCCTGTCGTCACGGCTGTAAAAGTGACCAGTGAATTAGTCGACGGAGTTGTGGGAAGAAACGTGAAACCAGTCGAGAGGGGAGGCGGGGTTCCCAAGACAGTCACGGTGCTAGAGCTCGTCGCAGTCTGGGAAGGAGAAGAAGAGTCCGTCACCTCTTCTGTCACTGTGAACGTTTGCGCACTAGTAAAGGTGTGAACAATCGATGATCCTGTTCCAGATGCGCCATCGCCAAAATTCCAGCTGATGGAATACGGGGAAACGCCACCGCTGCTTGTGGCTGTGAAAGTGGCCGGCGCGTTCACCAGCAGCGCTTTTGGTGAGACCGTGAAGCTTGTCAATAGTGGCGGTGGTGTTGTCGTGCCAAAGAATTCGGTCATGGGGGTCGCGTTGCAGTCTGTTGAGACGATGCATGCGAGGCCCCAGTTCTTCTCCAGCGTTGCGAGTAACGAATAATGATCGTACAGGGCCGTTGACTTGTAAGCCAGTTTCGCCGGGGGTCCGGCGAGAATTGTATAGACATAGTCGCTGGGGTAGCTGTTGTTTCCTTCGTCGAATGTTACTAAGAGAGCAGCCTTGGTTGTGGTGAATTCTGTGGAGCTGAGAATCTGCGGGAGGAGAGTGCTCATGTACGTGTCTCCTGAGGATATCGAGTTGTCGTGCATGTTGTGGTTGTTGTCAGGGTTGATCCAGATCAGATTCGCCCCACCGCCATTAAGTTCAGTCAAAAGATTCGTAGGGGTGCTTGTCGAGAACGAGTGGATGTGCGAGCATCTGGTCGAGCTGCTCACAATGTCGTTCATGAAGAGTAGGCTTGCGTGGTAAGCGGTGCCGAAAGATTGGTCACAGCCACCGGAAGAACCCTCATAGTATGCATCCCAAGATAGTCCTACCGATTCCATCCTGTCAACTAGATTAACCGCGTTTGAGGAATACGATCCACCCGGAGCAGTGGGTCCACTGTCGGTAGTGCTGTCACCGCCTCCGGAGAGACAGCCTCCTATGTTGGGAGAAGAATTGCTACAATCTCCGGCGAGTCCAGAGACCAAAGCGAGATAGTTGGGCTCGCTCGGGTGGTCTACCGCGCCGTATCCTTGAGAGAGAGACCATACGTTAGCTAGCCCTGTGAGATATGGAGCAGAACTACTTCCGTATATCTCGTTCAAACTGTGATTCTCTAGGATCAGAACAACAATATGGTCAAACATGCTCGGAGAAGCTGCTGACGCATTGGCGTTGGAGGCCGCAAACGCGGTTGCCGGTATGGCAAGTGCGATTGATGCCAGCAGCAATATGGCCAGAAGCGGTCGTCGGCGATTGCCAATTGGGATCAGCTAGAATTGTCTCCCAGTCTCAAGCGGGAGAGCATACTAGTTGCTCTCGCCATGCTGGGTTGGCGCTCGCAACCGTGAAGCGCGTCAGCTAGATTGTTTCTGACGTGACTCCTCAACCTGATGACCAAAACGACAAGGGTTGTCCATGCAATAAGAACGTTTCGAAACCTTGACGACGTGTAACTGTTACTCGCGTGGCATGTCGATAAAACGCGGAGGGCACTATACCGGAGCTGAATGGCTGAAAAGTCTCGCTGGGTGACGGCTTGTTATTAGGCGGGGTCCAACCATCTGATCCTGTCGGATCCCAGGTTTCCAACCTGATGACCGCCCAAGAGTTATCGTGCTCTTGGTTCGGGCTGTGCCTGGGACCCGCCCACTAAGTTTCCCTGTCTTTCATCCAAACGACGACCGGACCGTGAAACTAATCATTGACGCGTTCGAAGCAAACGTCCTAGAAAGACTTCGGGCGTTCCAGGATACTGGAATTCTTTTCTTGTCAGTATAACGTATGGCGACCGAGGCTTAGCCTGATCTTAACCCCGATCTGCCCTGATTGGTTCAAGAGCCAACCGTACCTTGGACTCTAACGTGGAAACTAACTGGCTGGGACTAGGGCCGAAGCCCGGTGAGGCCCCACGCGCGGAGAGGAATTAGACTATACTTGCGTATTGGTGGATTATGGCTGTGATGTATCGTATTCCTGCTATGAAATCGTCCGTTGTGGTATACTCGTTTGGTGCGTGGGCGTGGCTGTAAGCTGAGGGCGGCCCGCTTCCTGTCCAGATACTGTCGAGGCCTAGTCGTTTTGTGAATAGGTAATCGGGGCCTGATGCCGGGTTTCTCGGGAGAACTACTGGGCTACGTCCGTACGCTATCTTTGCGGCCCTATCGGCAGCCTGGGCGATAGGTGCCGATGGCTTTGTCCTGGACGGTTCTAGGAATCCTAGTGCTTTGACTTGGATGTCATCGAATCCGTGCTGATGCAAGTGATTCTTCAGAGCGGCGAGCAGTTTTTTCGGGTTCTGGTTGTATACGAGGCGGAAGTCGATCTTCAGCATCGCGCTTCCAGGAAGGACGGTTTTGGATCCTTGGCCGATGTATCCTGTTTTGAAGCCGCAAATTGTGCAGGTTGGTTCCATCAGGTACTTTTTCAATGCCTCTCTGTTCGTTTTTGCGTTGAGGAATTTCTTCAGGCCCCATTCTTTGAGATAGTTTTCTCCTCTGAATGGAATCTTACTCACTAGCTTTGACTGGGCTGGGGTAAATGGCTCTACGTCATCGTACCATCCTTTGATCAGGATCCTTCCGTCTGGGTTTTTCATTGTGTTCAACGCCCAGACAAGCCTCCAGGCGGGATTGTCGACAAGTGGGGCGTAGGATGAGTGAAGATCCTCTCTAGCTTTCTTGCTTCTTAGTTCGACATAGAGTAGTCCTTTGACGCCTAGGCTGATCTTTGGCCGGCCTGTCTCGTCGAAATCTCCATCGTAACAGACGACGCTATCAGCTTTCAGTCGCTCTTTGTTATCGTCGATAAATCCTGGGAGGTGTGGGCTGCCGATCTCTTCTTCTCCTTCGAAGAGAAATTTCAGGTTAAGAGGCACATCACCGGTCGCTTTCAGAAAACTCTCAGTCGCCTTGATACAGCTCGTGACGTTGTTCTTGCTGTCGGCTGCACCTCGCGAGATTATCTTTTTTCCCTGCAGTTTTGCGTCGAATGGTCCGGAGTCCCATTCTTCCAATGGCTCAACGGGTTGGACGTCGTAGTGGCCGTAGATTAGTAGGGTTTTGCTGGAGGTTCTTGATTTTACTTCTCCGTAGACGATCGGGTTGCCGTTTTCTTCTGGTAGAATCTGGGTCTTTATGCCGGCTGCGTCCATGTTTTTCTTGACAATCCGGGCGCAATCTGGGATGCCTTTTCCTTGGGCTGATACGCTGGGTTGTCGGAGAAGTGTTCGGAAGTCTCTGAGGAAGGGCTCCTTGTTTTTTTGGATGTATTCGAAGGCCTGTTTCAGGCTCTGCTCTTTCACAAGGCTATGGGGGGATTAACGTACTAATAGCATCTTCCAGAATCCTCGCTTCGAGTAAAAGCCCTATAGGCGTAGGCGACCCGTCGCTTGGACAAATCGTCTGCAGCCTTCTCGAGAAGGTATTCTTCAAGAATAGCACTGGGATTCGCCCGTTATCAGCCCTGTTTTTCGAATCTGGGACGCCCCCTTCAACTCTCCCGAAATTCGTTCGGAATTGTCGTCTTCTCTGTCAGGCCAGCCGAGACAGAATCACGCCCCGATCACCCAGACTCGCCTGTTATCAGTGCCAGACAGCATATGGTTTCTAGAAAAGAGGGGGTCTTAGCGGCCGACCCTCGCGCCGCAAGAGTCGTGAGGGCCCACTCTCCCTATCTTTCGGGCTCGCGTCGGTTCGTGACGAGATAGAGAAGAACTACGACAACAACCAGAACGAGACCTGCAGAGAAGCCCAGCTGATTGATGGAGATGCTGGTAAAACCTCCGACAATCAATAACACCAAGGAAAGCCCGAGGGCAATGATCATGATTCGAGCCTGACTTACAAGCTGGCCTTGAGTCCACTCGACGAGTCTTTTCTTCAGGGCCACTGAAAACTCGTCGCGTTTTCCCGCAAGCTCACGGTCCTCGCTATTGAACGACAAGACTACTCGAGAAGCTTCCATAAAGAAAATAACCGCAACGAATTGTACCAGCAGAACCGCGGTGTCAGGCGCCGCCGCTCCAAGAACATCCTCTGCGACCTTTCCTCCGATGACCAATCCGATCATGCTTAGAGACGCCCCTCTCGCAAGAATCTCCTCTCCCCTCAACATCCCAAACAATCCAACCCCAGAGACAATCAACACCACGGGAACCTGGAGCCCGAATAACACGGTTGAGGGAATCTCGAAGATCACCCACGGCGCCAACACTAGATAGTGCAACCTAACAACCAGGGTGCCAATTCTGAAGTTGAGGGTTACACCCGGATCATTGGTCGTGCGCGTCTCACCTTGCTCAGAACTATCGAGAGCGGAACACCAAGAGGCCACTGGCTCACACTGCAAATCTTCTCGAGCGCGAAAAGAGTATTCGCCCGTTCCAGCATCAGCATCCTGTAAGCTACTTCCTCCGATTCCGAATCGAACCTGACTGGATCCCTTGGCGAGGGACAGAGGACCAGCACACTGTATCCTGCGGTGACAAGTCCTCGTATTCCGCCCACTATCGTATTATCCATGAGTGAGGAGATTATGACCATCTGGGCTCTCGCCGGCAGCAGCAGTCGCGCAAGGAGTGCAACGACGTAGTCCGTGGGGATAACTGCCCTCCCAGGCCTCGCCGCGGCGAGGAGGAAGAGGATGTTTCTTTCATGTCTCTTGCCGAAGGCCGGAGCTACAATCCCTCGCTCCTCTCCCTGGAGTATCATACCGACCCTGTTTCCTTGTTTGAGGAGGAGGCGGGCTATGGAGGCCGCAGCCCTGACTCCG
This sequence comes from Candidatus Bathyarchaeota archaeon, assembly GCA_005884605.1. Next base: position 13,102 of record VBBE01000143.1, on the reverse strand, counting down.
CGCTCGAACAATTCCGCCTCGGCTGCTTCGTAGAAGGTAACGTCCGTGTCGAGGACAATCATGACATCGGTAACCCTCTCCGCCTCTGTCTCGTTAATGATCAGTCGACGGTGCCTGGCGGAAGCTTTCCAGTTGATTCGCTTTGGATCGTCCCCAGAAACATATCCACGCATATTGTAGAACTCCATTCCCGGTCCAAGGGTGCGGGCAGGAATCGTCCCCGGCCATGGACCGAGATGACGAGGCCGCAGTTCTGCACCTCTGATTCGTTCCGGTCGAGGCATTATCGACAACACCTCCGAATCCGCTTTTGCCTCGACGAGGTATAGCTCGAAAGGGTCTCGGGCCCTGAGGATTACTGGTCCGACGGGATAGTGACCTCGAGTCGGGCTGGGGAAGCCAAGTTGGACTTCTAGCTTTTCAAGAACCCTCAATTGCGTCCGTATCCGAGAAACCCCCCTCTCAAGGTTGATCGTGTCCGGAATCAATTCGTGAACCTCGACGTTCCCCAACTTTCTGTTCGACTCGTTCGAGATCTCGATTCGGACGCGGATGTCTTCATCTCCGAAACTGTCGTTAGGGATGACTTGATGGCTTAATCGCACTTTGACGCTCTCAGGGAGACCCCAGACGTTGCTGAGAAAGAACAATGATGCCAGAGGGAGAACAAGAGTCGCAAGCTGCCAGTCCGGAATTAGAAGTGCGAGCACTAGGATGATAGTGGCTAGGGCGAAGTAAGTGCTCGCTTTACTGGTGAACAATTGTTCGAGGTCACTTGGCTTTAGGCACAGGAATGGTTTTCAGAATCTCGTCCACGATTTGTCGTGGATCAACGCCTTTGACCCAGGATTCCGCCTTCATGATCATCCTGTGCACAAGAGCGGGTCCAGCCACCTCTTTCACGTCATCCGGGATAACGTAGTCTCGACCATGGAATACAGCCCTGGCTCTTGCAAGCTTGAAAATGGCCAGAGAGCCTCGAGGACTGGCGCCGACTTCAATCTGTCGTTGCACTCTCGTCGCCTGGACAATGTCTGTAACGTAGCCGAGAACGTCATCGTCGACATGAATTCCCTCCACAGTTTTCTGAAGCGCGAGAATTGTTGCTCCGTTAGCAGCGGGTTGGAGCAGGACGTCTTCCTGAGCTCTCTCCATCCGTCTTTTCAGGATCTCCACCTCCTCCGTTCGGTTCGGATACCCCAACTGTAGCCGGAGCAGGAACCGGTCCAGCTGAGCTTCAGGCAGCGGATAGACTCCTTCATACTCGATCGGGTTCTGGGTCGCGATCACGATGAACGGATCTGTTATCGGATGGGTTCTTCCGTCCAGCGTGGTCTGCCGTTCCTGCATCGCCTCGAGTAGAGCTGCTTGGGTCTTGGGAGGAGCTCGGTTTATCTCGTCAGCCAGAAGTATGTTGGTAAACACTGGGCCACGTCTCAGCTCGAAGTCTAAGGTCTTGACGTTGTAAATGTAGGTGCCAGTAATATCGGCGGGCAACAAGTCTGGGGTGAATTGTATTCTTGAAAATTCGCATCCCATACTCATGGCGAAGCTTCGTGCCATCAGTGTCTTTGCCAAGCCCGGGTAGTCTTCGAACAATATGTGGGAATTTGCCAGAACAGCTAGCATGACCTTTTCTAGAACTTGCTCTTTTCCCACAATGACCTTCCTAACCTGGTTGACGACTTGTTGGCAGGTCTCGCCTGCATCTCCAATGTTCACGCGTTCCAGGCCTCTATTCCATCAATTGCTTCGCGCAACATCTTGACTCGTATCGCTCCCTTGGGAGGCGTCGAACTATATAGTAGCGTGTAGAGCGTCTTGTCCTTAACCAGTGCCGGTCCCTTCACCGTACTGGCGAGTTCTTGTTTCACGCTCTCTTTTTCGAGTCCGGCTTCAAGGCTGACCTTCTCAGCAAAGATGTCTCTTAGACGGTCGAGAAGGATTGATTCAAAATATTCCTGGCTTCCTACTGAGGCGACTTCGACTTGCCGTGATAAGTATTGGACGTCTCGGGCCTGAAACCTCCGAATCCTCGTCCGTTGCTGCATCCTAGACGGGGCTGTTGCTCTGTAGGATAGGTCGCTGACGAGTACCACTACTAGTAGGATTAGTGGGAGGACGAGGAGAGTGATGGGTGGAGTTTGTTTTTCGGGAACGAGGCTTCTGAGGAATATTAGGAAGAGAACGTAGACGGCGGATGCTGGGATCAGAAGCTTTACAGTGCTACGTTTCAAGTCTTAGACGCTAACTGGAAGTTTCATCTCTTCAGCTATGATGAGCAGCCGCTGGTGCGCTTTCTCTCCGTCCTGCTCCGTTATGGGGTGCAGGCTATACCGGGCCTCCTCGAAAAGCTCGGTTAGCTCCTTGATTGCAGGACCTCTGAGCATCAGCATCTTCCGAATCGCGGTTTCAAGCTCCCGAGCGGTCTGGTCGGATGAAACTGGGGCTCCGAGATGTTGAGCAGCCTGGACCATGCGCTGGTAGCAATTGATGATTCTCGTCCGAGGATCCAAGGCATCGCGTGATTCTAGGATCTGAATTGCGTCTTCTACGGCCAATATTCCTTCGGCTCGGGGCGCTGGCAGTTCAATGCTCTTTTCTCTGCTTTCTTCCCAGGATACTTTGACCGCGCGAATGATAATTACCGAGCTCACCGCGAGCAGGCCAAGGAAGGCTATCGAAAACCAGTTAGTCTGGACGATACCGCCTAGTTGTGTAACGGCTTGAACGTAGGGCAGCGCGGGTCCCTGCGTGGACCCGGTGACGAACTGTTGGACTTGAAGGACAGAGTTCTGGGAGGGTTTGCAGAAAATTCCACCACACTTTTGCAGCAAGACCTGTACAGCTACAAGCCATGCGCCTGCCCATACAATGATCTGGATGGTCCTTGACTTTTTCCTCTGTTGCTTTCTCCTCCCTGCCATTCCGTATCCGAGAGCGTCGGAGAGAAGGCGCCAGTTGTAGGCGAGGAGGATTATCAGGACTACCATTGCCCCGAGCCCGATGAGGGGAGATAGGTAGAGGATGTAGATTAGCCAGTAGGAGTTGAATAGTAGGCTTGGTCCTCCGGGCTGGGATCGCGGGAGGGAGCCGAGGGCGAAAGCTAGCAGTACGAGGGCTAGTACGAAAGGTAGGAGTTGGCCTCTTTTCAGAATCCTTGCTCCCTGTCCGTGGAAGGTATGGCGATTGGCGATAAATACTTGTCCAAAAAACCGGTTCTAGGCATAACCCAACGATTGGGCTCTATGGGCTCGTCGGGGCTGCTGAGGAGGGGTTGGGAAGGCGACTAGTCTCTTACTGCTTCGAGAATGCTAGCGACATTCCACAGTTTCACGCGAGTGTAAGGTGGCATGTTCGGGTCCTGGCTTATCTCGTCCAGTGTTGAGATGGCGTTTGAGGCGCGAACGCCTATTGTATGACCCTGCACCTGGAGCGCGTCCATGGCTCCTTTGGCTGCTCGCCGGATGTTGCGAGGTGTGGTATTGTCATTGGAGACTTCGTTCAGGACGGCCAAGGCCTGTTTTATCCGTGTCTCGTATTCTTCTTTCCGTTTTGCTTTTTGCAGGCGCTATCACCAGTCTCTTGGGTGGGCGTCTTGACTCCGTACGCATCCTAGCCCAGAACGTGGGAGCGGGCTGGGTTCTGATTAAAAGATTTCCATCTCCCAATCAGATAGACGAGCCGTTTGTCGAAACGGAATTAGATCTTGGTCGACGAGAGATCCGTACTTTCGTTCTGAACGATTGGTTTCACAAGGATCCGAGGGAGCTTCTCTTGCGTCGCGAGAGTCGATCGCTAAGACCCCCCTACCCCCCTTCTAGAGAAAAATTTCCTGTCTGGCATAGATAATGGGCGAGTCTCACAGTTCAGGGCACAATACAGGCTTATGTCAGATGGCAAAAAGACGGGAAATCTTCAACGATCTCCGAACGATTCGTGGGCTAGATAGAGGCATTATCCCAAATCATAAATCAGGGCTGATATTGGGCGATTTGATAGATGATATTCGAAAGATTCTACCCAAAGACGGTCTCAAAGGTTTCTCAGATCGCGTCTCGAGTCGGGACTTGGCGCTTAGCCACAACGATGAGACGCACATTCTATAAGTCGATCTGAATAGTTTCGTAGGTGTCCACTGTTCTTAAGAGACTGAATTCTCAACAACCCGAAGAGACTTGTCGAACTATGAGACAGGCAGAAGACTGGAATACCGGATCAGGGATCTCTTCCGGAGAGAAGGATACCTGGTCATCCGGGCGGCGCAATCGAAACCTATCGACCTAGTTTGTATGAGAGACGGGAAATCGTTCTTGATAGAATGCAAGACAGACAGATCGTGGCTCGGGAGAGATAGGAAGAAAGAGCTTCTAGGGTTGGCCGAGCAAGCGGGCATGCCGATTATCCTTGCTAAACGAAAGAGACGCAAGGTAGAGCTGACAAACCTAGCTGATGGAAAACTTTTCGACCCGGGAAACCTAGCAGCTATTCCTTGAAAGAATCCTTCAAGCCGCGAAGCTTCTCCAGCATCGACAACCAGCCGAAAACAAGGTTACTGTACAATGATAGCTTCTCAGGATCCTTCTCTATCTTCAAGACCTCGTTCGCCTCACTGATCTTCCCGATGATCGTCATCTCAACCGAGTCCAAGAGATATCCTGGGGAGAGGGTGGCCTGGGGCGACATAGCCCTCTGATAGACTACGGGCTTGTTACACTTAGCACAGAAAACCTCACCCTTCACCTTGAAGAGGGGTGTTCCGCAGACGGGACAGACGTCAGAGAGCATGGTCGCGCCTGACTTCAACAGGTCTGCCATACGCTTCACATCCTCAGACATCGTCGACCAACAGGAATAGTGTGCTCAGCGCTCTATAAATCGCACGGACCAAGATCTGTCGATCGCAGCTTCAGGGACACTACAAGTCCAAAATCGCCCGGGCGCCAAAAAACCATTATAGCCAACCGAGAACCAGCTACAACACCGGTCAAACTCTTAGGGGTTGTAGACTGTACCAAACGATCTGAAGGGAAAGACGGCGGCCTTCATTGTCGCGGATGAGTTCGAGGACCTAGAACTATTCCATCCACTATATCGACTGCAAGAGGAGGGAATCAGCACCGTTGTCATCGGACTAACGAAGGAACCTGTCAAGGGAAAGAAAGGATACTCGATCACACCCAACGCATCGATCGACGAGGTAAACTCAGGGAACTTCGACTTTCTTGTCGTACCGGGAGGGAAATCGCCGGAGAAACTGCGACTCAACAACGAGATCCTCAGATTTGTGAAAGACTTTGACCGTCAGGGTAAGCCTATTGCTGCCATCTGCCACGCGGGCCAGGTATTAGCGTCCACAGGGATTGTCAAGAATCGAACGCTTACCTGTGTTGCGGGAATAAGAGACGACATGATCAACGCCGGAGCTCACTATGTGGACCAGCCGGTCGTGGTGGATGGAAACCTGGTCACTTCAAGAGTCCCAAGTGATCTTCCAGAATTCGCGCGAGCAATGATCGAGGTCTTCCGGAAACCTCGACTCGTGCAAGCCCCACGATCAAGATAGTCTGGACAGGAACAACAGCTTGTCTCGATAAAGCGTCAGGTAGAGTTATTACTCTAAGGATAATTTCGCTCTGACAGAGTTTAGAGGATCAGTCTTGCCGGAAAAAACCCTTACGCTTAGAGTCGCAGACGCGTACCAGAGAGATGTCGGTCGAGGTATTGCTCGAGTAGACCCGAAAGTTGTGGACGAACTCGGTTTGACTTCAGGCGACGTGATTCAGATTGTTGGTAAGAAAAAAACAACCGCTCTCTCCTGGCCTGGATACGAGTCAGATTTCGGCAAAGGAACCATCCGCATCGATGGTTATCTGAGAAATAACGCCGGGGTTTCAATAGACGACAAAGTTACGATAAGGAAGATAGAAGCAAAGATCGCCCAACGCGTAACCTTGGCACCAACTGAACCGCTCCGGATCGTAGGAGGAGAAGAGTATCTCAGCCAGATCTTGGAAGGCAGGGTCTTGGCAAGGGGAGACTATGTGCCGATAAGCGTAATGGGTCGCAAGATCGACCTCGTAGTCACAAGCACCACCCCGACCGCAGAAGCAGTAATCGTCACAGACCAGACACAAGTCACTGTCGGCGAACAAGTGAAAGAAGCACCTAGAGCGATCCCTAGGATCGCGTACGAGGACATTGGTGGCCTTCGGCCTGTTATCCAGAAAGTCCGGGAGATGATCGAGCTCCCCTTGAGACATCCGGAACTGTTTGAAAGGCTGGGGGTCGAGGCCCCGAAGGGGGTCCTGCTTCACGGACCGCCAGGCTGCGTTGTCGGCGACTCGTTAATCGCCCTTGAAAATGGTGGACTGATTCGGATAGAAGAACTCGCGAAAGGCGTACTTCCCGGCGTCTACATCGCAGACCTTCCTATCTATCCACCGGGCGGTGCGAAGGCCCTTCACATCTATGACGTGCCTGAAACGATGGAGGTGATCACCGAGACTGGAAAAAGGCTCCGGACGACTTTGAACCATCCTCTCATGACTGAACATGGGTGGACCGAGGCGGAGAAACTCAGGCCCGAGGATAGAGTGAAAACGATCAAATGGATTCCGTCGCCTACACAATACGTAGTTGTCAGCGATTCAATCAACATGGTGAGACTATGGACCAAACCGGTCATGCCTAAGTTTTGGGATGAGCAATTGGGAGAACTCTTCGGCATATTCATTGCAGAGGGGACCGCTAGCAAGGATAGAGTCCTCTTTACCATAGAGTCTCACGAAGAGGAACTCGCAACTGCAATCAGGAAAGGGATGACGATTTTCGGTGTAGAAGGATACATCGTTCCGAAGTGGGGCAAACAGTGCAATGTACTGCGATTCGACAACGGAGGGCTCGCCGAATTCTTCGGTAGATATTGGTCTCGTGTAGAGAAGAGGGTACCAACGCCGATACTAATGTCACCGAACACGGTTGTGGCAGCGTTCCTCCGTGGCGCTTTCGAGGGCGATGGCTACGCAAGAAAAGCCAACAAATATCATGGTGTCTTCCTCAAAAGCAAACATCGGAAATTGTTGGAGGAAGTGCAGACACTCCTCCTGCGATTCGGAATCATGTCAAGGATTCACGGAGGCCCATATACTACCAAAGGAGGAAAAGACTCAGCCTCTTACGTGTTAGCGATCCGCGGCAAAAATGTTGTAAACAAGTTCAAGGAACAGATAGGATTCATCTCTACCCGAAAAAGAACGCGACTGGAAGCCATAGTCAAGGGGTACAAACGGAATCTCACCTATCTTAATGACGACTTCGAGAAGATCAGGACGATAAGGAAGCTTGAAGGATGGCAAAGAGTATACGACTTCGAAGTCCCAGGTACACACTCTTTCTTCACGAACGGCATACTGAGCCACAACACCGGGAAAACGTTGCTGGCGAAGGCGGTTGCGAGCGAGACGAACGCCAACTTCTACAGTATTGGTGGACCGGAGATAATGAGCAAGTTCTACGGCGAGAGCGAGGAGAGACTCCGAGAGATCTTCAAAGAAGCACAAGAGAACGCGCCATCGATCATCTTCATCGACGAGATAGACTCGATCGCGCCGAAACGGGAAGAGGTTACGGGTGAGGTTGAGAAGCGTGTTGTATCGCAGCTTCTCTCTGTAATGGATGGTCTACAATCGCGAGGTAAGGTGGTTGTCATAGGCGCGAGTGTGACCGGTGACACCCCAATCATGGTTAGGGATAGAGAGAATAAGATCAAGCTGACACCCATAGGACCCTTTGTCGACTCCTTCTTCCCAGATGGAGAGGAAGGCTCTGAAACGAATGTGAAGGGTTACCATGTTTTAGGCCTTCGACCAACGAGATCAAGGAACCCTCGATTTCGGAAATACACTTTCTTCGGGGGCAGCAGATTCCAGTCTTTCAAAGCTGTCTTCAGACATAAGGTGAACGAGATCTTCGAGATCGAATATCTAGGAGGCAAGATTCGGGCCACAGGCAATCACTCCGTGTTTGTCAGAACTCGCCATGGAATAGAAGCAAAGAGAGTGGACCAGCTAAAAATAGGGGAGAACCTCGTGGACCTACCTTTTAAATTGAGGTTAAAACAAAACATTCAGGAGATTAGAGCTCACACATTCGAGCCTTACGAGCCCATCTACTTCCAACTTTATGATGACAAGACTATACAGGCGTACAATCAAGCCACTTTACTCCAGGATACTCCAGGACCACGAGGCCTATCACATCTTATTGCGCTGCAAGCAGGCGTGCACCCAAGCACAGTACAACTCTGGCGACACAATGATGCGGTCCCGAATCCTGTAAGATGGGCCCTTGCAGGGATACCTCGAATAGTGGCGCTCTCTCTCGAGTTGAGCAGACTCTTTGGATATTATCTCGCCGAAGGTTCAGCTTCGAAGTCAGGGCTTACCTTCACTTTCGGTAGCCACGAGAGGACGTACATCGAGGATGTCAAATTGCTGATGCTGAAAGCTTTCAACATGTCGCCCTCCACCGAGAGGAAACACTCCAACGTGCATTCGATTTACTACTCATGCCAACCAGTAAAAGACCTGTTCGGCAACCTCTTTGGACACAACGCGTACGAAAAACGCCTGCCATCATTCATGTATTCAGTTCCCACAGACTTCTTCAGGGAATTTCTGGACGGCGAAGCACGAGGGGATGGTCACAATAGCACGAGGGACGGCAAACTGGTGATCACCTCTGTTAGCAAAAATTTGATTCTCCATTTGAACTGGCTATGTCGGATGCACGGGATCAAGACCTATCTCGGGTCCTACAAGGTTCCGGCCGGCCGGATGATCGGGGACACCCTTGTAACCAAAGAGACGACCGCTTTCAGGCTTGGATTCGGCAAGACGAACAATCCCTTCAATACGCAAGCTGTGAAGAAACCATTAGCCCAGAAAAGACCAAGTGTAAGGTCGATCAGGAAATTACCTTACGACGGGTATGTCTATGATATTTGCGGTGCCGCTGGCGAGGCCTTCTTCGGCGGCGAGAATCCCGTACTGCTTCATAATACGAACCGGATTAACTCGATTGACCCTGCTCTTCGCCGCCCGGGAAGGTTTGATCGGGAGATCGAGATCGGTGTCCCGGACAGGGATGGTAGACTGGAGATCTTGCAGATTCACACGCGAGGAATGCCGTTGGCCGAGGATGTGGACTTGAAGAAACTCGCTGATGTTACCCACGGGTTTGTGGGAGCGGACTTGGAGGCGTTGGCAAAGGAGGCGGCTATCAGAGCGCTTCGCAGAATCCTGCCTGAGATGGACTTGGAAGCGGAAAACATCCCTGCAGAAGTCCTCAACAAGATTATCGTCCGGATGACCGACTTCCAAGAAGCGCTGAAGGAGGTGGAACCATCGGCGATGCGGGAAGTGTTAGTGGAGGTTCCGGATATCAAATGGGAGGATATTGGCGGGCTGGAGAGTGTGAAGGAGGAACTTAGGGAAGCGATTGAGTGGCCTCTGAAATATCCTGAACTCTTCGCTCAGATGAACGCGGTTCCCCCGAAGGGGTTGCTGTTGTATGGTCCGCCGGGAACAGGGAAGACCCTCTTGGCGAAGGCGGCGGCGAACGAGAGCGAGGCGAACTTCATCAGCGTCAAGGGTCCGGAGCTGCTCAACAAGTTTGTCGGCGAGTCTGAGAAGGCGATTAGAGAGGTCTTTCGTAAGGCTGGCAACCAACCGACCGGATATCGTGGACCCAGCCTTGCTACGCCCTGGCAGGTTTGACCGGATGCTTCTGGTTCCTCCGCCGGATCTAGAGGCGAGGAAGCAGATCTTCCGGATTCACACAAAGAAGACACCGTTGGCTGAAGATGTGAAGCCGGACGAGCTTGCCAGGAAAACAGAAGGATACACAGGCGCGGATATCGCGTCTATCTGCAACACTGCCGTGATGCTGTCAATCAAGGAACACATCGGGAAAGCGAAGGATCCGGAGGACGCGAAGAAAAGGGCTAAGGGGTTGAAAGTGGCTAAGCGTCATTATGACGAGGCTATGCAGAAGGTTAAGCCGATTTCTAGTCAGGAGCTTAGGATGTACGAGCGTTTCTCGCAACAGTTCGCCGACACGAAGGCCGGCCTTCAGAAGGTTCCGGCGCCCGCGTAGTTGGCTGAGAAGAGAGTTTCCAGGGCCATGCTGAAACTTGGCCGCCCAAAAAAAAGGGGGAGGTTGGGGTTAGGTCCGGGACCGCCCAACCGAGGAGGGGAGGGAACGATGTTGGCCGAGGAATCCGGTTGTGTGGCTGAGGAGAGACGATGTCTCGGTGACGCTCGCGTGAGTGTTGGTTGCGGTGGTTTCGATGTGGATCTTGATCCACTCAGGTATGACCACGGTTCGGATCAGCGCTTGGATGGTCACGTCTCTCGTCTTTGCTTCGAGCTGCAGCTTCCGGTAGTTTTCGTTCCCCATTGAGAAGATAAACTTGGCCATGACAGATACATTGTGGTATAGTTCGGTATAAGACCACAATTTTGAACAACGAGATCTAGATGCGAGAACCCACGCGAAGCCTCGTTCAGGCAGTTTGAACGGAACGAGAACATCAGTTTTTCCCTGGAAAACGCAAAATTTTTGTCTAGTTGACCAGGAGCAGCCTAAGATGCAGTTCGACAAGTCTTTCGGGCGACACGGTCTAGGCAAAAACTTTGCTTTCCAATGGTAGGCGAAGCCGATGCTGGCGGTGCTATTCGATTACTGGGGGAGGGGGTGGCTTGCGGACTCTGATCGCCAATATTACGAGGAAGAGGGCGAGCCCAAATATGGTCAATAAGACGACTGCCGACACCGCGGTGCTATTGGTCGTCCCGCCACCACCCGCGACTCCCGGAACAGTAACGGTGAGAGGCTGGGAGGCAACAGACGCATCCGTCGCCCAGTTTGTGCTCTTCCCCTGATATGTTACCTGAACATTGTAGGGTCCTATTGGAATATGGCCTAACTGTATTATTCCCGTGCTGCCAGTCGTGAACGTCTTCGTTGTAGAATTGCCCACAAAACTGACTGTAACCGTTACTCCAGCCACAGGATTACCCGACCCGTCAACAGTCTCGACACTCGCCAAATACGCCTTCAGGGTAATCGTAGTAGTCACCGCCCCACCGGTTAGATCGATTGTTGGCGAGCCTACCACTATGCCTTTTGCGCCCTCCCACATTGCATCAGTCACTGTCCAGGAAACGGCGCTCGTCCACTGACTCGAATATGATGTGAGATTCATCACGGTCGAGCCGCTCGTTAGAGTGACGAAGGCGGGGGCTGCGATTGGCTGATTGCTAGGATCCACAAAGGATAGGGTCAACTGGAACTGCTTATCGAATATTGCCTTTAGTCCACCCACTCCGTTCAGCGGGGGACTCCTCGTGGGGTCGGTGTAGTTCTTGTATATGACTGGGGTTGTTAACGTGGTTCCAGTCGTCGATGCGATATCAGAACAAGCGCAACTCCACTGCTTCCACACATACCTCGCCCCGGATGAGGTTCCTATGAACGTCGTCGGAGACGTAAGTTGAATTGTATGCGGTCCTGACCCATTTCCAAATGGTAGGGAGACTTGTGGGAGACCGTAGCTTATTGCGTTGTCAATCTTGACGGTGGCGGTTCCGTCTGCTGAGGGAACATTTGTAGAGACGTCCATGTAGCAGTTGGTCTTACAGCCAAGAGGTGGGGTCACCGTGTATACCGCCCAAAAAGGACAATTTTGACCCGGTGGACCCGGTTGGCATTTCGCCACTGTATAATCAATGTAGATTGGCCCGACGTTCAGAGGATTGGTGTCGAACTGATACCACCCGCTGGGTCCGTACGTGTACCAGCCGCTGAACGTGTATCTCTTGCCGCTCGATGCTCCGATGAAGAATGTGTTGAGGACTTTGACGGTGTGGTATGTGTTGTTGTTGAAGGTGAAGGTATGATTCAGATTAAAGCAGTTTACCGGACATGGGTTTCCATCTAGTTGCACTTGTACAACTCCCTCTGACGAAGGGACATTCGTTATTGTGTCAACGCTGCAAGGGGTTGTGCAACCCATTGCATGCGCGCTAAAAATGAAGCCGGGAATCACTGCGGCGATGAGAGTGAGAACTAGAAGTGGAAACGGAAACCTCTTTCTCACAAGAAACCCTCGGATCTCTCGAAGTACGACTACGGGAATCCCGCGTCAATAGTATCGTGACCCTGCGCTAAGCCGGGTCCAGTACCACGTGACTTTAGAACCATCGGAATCCGTCCTTCGCGGATCTCGTCAGAGGGTTCTGCAAATTTCTCACTTGATGACGACTCTCTTCCCAGGGTTGTCAGAACGCTACTGCAATTGTCTCTGGAAGCAGAACTCCAATCACTAGTTAGGTCTCGAAGACGGGCTAATGCATACCTAGCTCGATTGGAAAAATATTGTGACCCGGTCGTCGTTCCGAAACGACTTCGTGAGCCGCTGATGGGCTAGATGAGGAAGATGAAGGTCACGAAGCAAATCATCATGAGCAGTATGGCATGCTTGAGCCCGTCTTTGAGGTAGCCTGTCGCCATCTTACCACCGACTAGTCCCGCGAACAGAGCCTCGATCATTGCCATGTACAGGAAAACCGTTGTGATCTTGTCCAACGGGAGACTGACAAAGTTGAACCCTACTCCTCCAACAGTTCCCCCGCCACCGAAGTCGGTGTTGGCTAATTGTTTGAAGAAGCTAGAGATGAGCAGGTAGACGGTGACGAGGAAGACTGCGAAGCTGATGTACATGACTCCGATGAAGGGTCTCAAAGTGGCACGCCTCTTTCTCTCTAAGTACTGGATCTCTTGCACGTGCTTGGCGACGGATTCCATGCTCTCTTGGATATCTCCTCCAGACTTGTTGGCCTCGGCAATAAGCATCGAGCTTCGCCGTGAGAGAGTTGTACCGGTCGCATCCGCAAAGTATTGGAGCGCCCTTTCCAACGGGACCCTGAAACTGATCTTCGCGATTAGCTTCTTGAGCTCCTTCGTCAACGGACCATAGTCCCGTTCGGACGATATTTCGATAGACCGGGTCAGAGTCATGCCGCTTCGACCCGCGTCA
>VBBE01000153.1 GCA_005884605.1 Candidatus Bathyarchaeota archaeon | reverse complement strand
ATCTTCCTAATCTCCCTAGTACTATTGAACCGCACCCCAACCGTCTTCCTTCTCGATGCGTCCATCCTAGCCGCGGCCCGTCTACGCTTCTCAAGGAGAATTCTCTCTTCTACTATCCTCCTCAATACATCAGGCCAGTCAATACTCACCCGTTCCATCTCCTCGCGGAGACTGTCCGGGACCCGAAACGAAACGACCGCCAAATCAGGCTCCCCAAATGTTTACATCAATCGTCTACACTTAAAGCTAGCGAAACAGGCAGGCACTGCGCCAAGATTGACAAGCTGAATCCAGGGATGGTTCTAATAACGAGGGTCGAGAGGCCCACGCTCCAAGTATATTCCTGAGTCAACCATCTTCCTATCTGGTTGTATGGACCTAGCTGGCCGCGATAGGAAAGATTTATTCGTGGGAGAAACGTTAGTATTGTGGGATGAGTAATTGGCGGTGCTGAGGGTGGATGATCGGTATCGGGTTGTCTTGGACAAGGAGGTTCGAGAATTCTTGAAGGTTGAGCCGGGAGACGAGGTGTTGGCGATTCCGTCCTCGGAAGGGGTCTTGATGGTCTCTCTTAAGGGGAAGAGCTTCAACACTTCTCTCCCTGGGTTTCGCTACAAGGAGCGGGATCATGAGGCTTCTCGCTTCTTGTTTAAGAAGAACTAGGGTCTCTTGCCTATTCTTGATACCGTTGTGCTCTTTGGGGCCGCGGACCCCAAGGATGCTGTTCACGACAAGTCCAAGCGGTTTCTAGCCCGTCTCGCCGAGCCCGATTATTATCTGGCGGGTTTTGCAATGTTCGAATTCGACATCGTCATGAAGAGTCGGGGTTTCAGCCATGGGCAGAGGATGCTGCAGCACGGACTGCTCGCGAAAGACTATCCTGACTCCACGGTAAAGATAAGGCACGTCTCGCCAACAGTCCTCTATCTTTCAGCCAAGATCGAAGGCGAGGAGGGAACAGACTATTTTGACGCTGGAGTTGCGGCCGAGGCGGAGAGCTTTGATGGGATAGTCGTCTCGAGTGACAGGGTCTTCGACAAGCTCAAGGGATTGAAGAGAATCTGGTGAGTGGTAGGGTCCTGAGGGTGCCAAGGAAATTGCCCAGAGCTTCCAGCGTTACCCTTTTTCCTGGGCGACCATATTAACTAGATGATGGGTCTTTCAACTTACACTAAGGATTCAATCCACTGCATCTCGGGCCCATGAATTCTTGAACGATATCAAATGCGTTAGCCGATGTACTCTGAGGGCGGGCTCGGCTCCGAAGGCAACAAGTCTCCAACCAGCCAGAGTGTTCCCGCGAGAAAGAGTCCCGGTTGAGGGTTTCCTCCGCACTTGTCCTTTCTGACAAGAACATCAAGATTGAACCCAGAAAAGTCGATCCCTATACGCCAAAGCGGGATTCCCGTGAATGGGTTCGCCGTTTCACTGATAGAGACTATTCGTCCCATGAACGCTGCTTGGGAATCCATAGGAATCCCCTGCCCCATATTCTTGGGACCGATTGATTCTCTTACTTGCGACTGTAAATCACGCATGCGAGGCGTAACAACTTGAGCCTCCTCGACCGCTGCTATGATCTTTAATTCGAGCTGGTCTGACCGTTTTACGTAGGCTGGCCCAACTTCGAGATAGTTGTGAAGAAGAACTCCCAATGGTACTAGATCGTTGCTCTTGAAGCGGACGATTGCGAGATCTTCTCTGGAGGGGCTTCTCGGGGAACTTGCTTCAAGTTTTCCTTCAAGCGTCTTCGTGTCGCTGCAGAATGGTATAGCCGCTATGGTTGCCAGACCCCAACCGGGCGGCGGTTTCTCGATCTCAGTCCATGCGATGTCAAATGGAGATTTTCTTATCCAGGTCACACGGTAGATATGTTCTCCCATCCTCTGTTGCTTACTCAGCGAAATCGGGATTGCATTCCTCAGGTCATCGTGAAGCTGTGGGAGCTGATTCACTTCTTTCATGAATCCAAGCGCGATCGGCTGGAGAGCCAGTCGGTCTTCGGCTACTCTCGCGCCGTTCCAGAGCCAGTGATCGAGTTCTTCTTTGCCTTTGGAGATCCAGATGTTCCGGACTTTGTTAAGGAAATTGATGGAGAGATAGGCTTCGTCCAGCACCAACACGGGTTCGGCAGTTCCAACCTCGGGACGCCAGTTGAAGCGGGCCCCTCTACCAACAATTTGCAAGAAGGCATGTGCCAAGTAGCCTGAAATGTCCAAGGCGAGCGCGCCGAAGAAAGTGTCCGGCGGTAAACGTTGTAGGAAGTTCTGAAGGGGTCTCATATCGATCATTGTCGGGTCAAGCGTGACATTGAGTTCTTTCAACGTGGCGATGAGAGCGCCTGATCTTAGTGGAAACTGTGAAGTCCATCGTCTGAAATATTCAGTAGGCCATTTCATCCGTAGGTCACGGATCTCGGATCTGAGCCGTCGTCTGTACCTGAAGACGCTTGGGATGGCAAGGACCGCAAGCACAGTAGAAATTTCTAGCAAGGGTAAAGTGTCGCTTGACGGCAAATGCAATGCGATTGTAAGTAAGGCAATAAGGGACGGGATTCCGATTATGGAGGAGATGCAAGATGCAAGCGTGAGCTTCTCTCGTCGTGTCGCCGCGAGCCGCTTGTCTCGGCCTACATCTACGGAGACGGCCGTATCTAGCTTGCCTCGATCATCGGCGACTGGAAAGCTTTTCGCGAAGCTCTCTGCGGACGCTTCATCTTCAAACTCCAGCTCTGCACTCAGTTTCCCGATCACAAACTGTGAGAAGTCTTTGAGCTCGAAGCCGAGAAGCTCCACGATCCGTCCTTCTCTTCGGCTACCGGTAACAGTCTGATCTAGAAATCGAAGGACAAAAGGTCGCTTTCTTCCAGGAGGAAAGAGCTTTGTTGCTTTGTCGGGGAATTTGCCTCGCCAGAGGAATGGAGCCCATACGGAAGGCCTTGGTCTCCAGTAATACGCGTCGGCTGTCATCCCTTTGATTCGTCGCCAACTTCCACCAAGCACGTAATGGCCTGTCCGGGTTCGGTACAATCTTGCGCGGCTGCGTCCAAGAATCCTTTCGCCTGGATTCGCCCACCCGTTCCTGTGAAGCCATACCGTGACCTGAACCTGACCAAGTGCTTCAATTGAGCGTGACACGCCGAGAAATTCCGTCGATTTCTTCGATTCGTCGATTCGCAAAGCCTTGCAGATAGTTCTCCTGCCGAAGCTGTCCACCTCAACATAATGACCCGCCTTTGTCAAGTAACCGAGTTCCATCTTCTTACCAGAGGAGGATATCGGCTTGAGTCACGCTTATGTTAGATTATCTAAAGAATCCATAGTGGCTGACATTCGCAAATCGCCTGAGAACCTAGTCCGTCATTCACAACGGCTCTCACTTCATCCAGATCCTGGCCATGCTAACCGATCCATCCCGGACCATTGTCCCTAGTGTTCAAGACATGATGAGCTTGCAGCTAGTATTTTTTTTAGGATTAGTTCTGTTACCATTCACGGTTACCGGATCCGTTACCAGTCAAGAAATGTCGACTGCAGTTGAGTCTTGCGACTCAAAAGTCGCGTTTGGGAAGTTCTCCTAAAGAATAAGGTTCGGGCTCATCTCATGACCCATCGATCGCAAACAATACGATTCAACGGCCTGATTATCCCTAGGAATTGCCTTGAAAGTCAGCTGAGAGTCCATGACGGTGTTAACGTCCAGTTGAGGTCGGTTATCCGTGATACGGGGATTTTGATGGGTCCGTGTTAGAATTCGCTTGTCTTGCGACGCTCTAGAAAAATAAGGTATGCAGGCGAGTCTCGCGACGCAGAATTGCCTGTGATTCTACAGTTCCCTGATTGCTAATAGAACGTTTCAGAAACGGGTTTGCTACGCTGCCTTCTCTAGGACAATTTCGATCGTCGAGACGTTTCGTGTGTCTCCTTCTTCTCCGAGAACTTCCGAGGCGATTCGTACTTCTTTGATGGTGAGTTTTCCCTGGAAGAACCGGCGCCGAACAACCTCGACAACATCCACCGCATGACTAATCGACTGTCCTCGAGCCTTGACGGTTAGAGTGTTCTGGCCACTGTTGAAATGCATCATGACAGCAGTCGCATAGGCCATCAGCGGTTTCTTCCCGATAAACACGGTGTCTGGCGGAATCTGGCCACGTGGCCTTTCTACGCGTGGTCTCTCTTCACGTGGTCTCTCTTCTCGTCTTTCTGGAGTGGGTTCCGTTCTCTCTGTCCGCGGCTCGTGACGTTCACGTGCGGGCTTGTGCTCTACTTTCTCACTCATTGTTGTAGTCTCAGTTGTCAATCGATTATGCTCGAATAACGAGCACGGAGCTAGGCGTTGCGTCTTAAGGGTTTGCTACCATCGCGACGAAAACAAGGTAATAGAGAGGAGAGAAAAAAAAGAGGATAAGGGGAAAGGGGTTTGTTGGAGAGCCGTGTTTAGAGTATCTCTCTTGTGAGAGCTTCTCTGAACTTGACCCTGCAGTCCTGGCACTGGAAGAGCCCGATTAGCACGTTCTTCTTCGACTTGCCGCCCTTGAGCTCCCAGACCTTCGCAGGCTTTGGAACATCAGCACCGCATTTCGGACAGACGACCTTGTAGAACTGGCTCGGGGGGGCGAGGCCGACCGAGGACAGATCCGGTGAGCCTTGAATGCCTGGAATAGCTTCTGTGCCTGCTATCGCTGGTTGGACTTGTGATGTCTCTGTTGTTGCTACTTGTGCGGATGCGTCGAGTGTGGGAATGTCGTCCACGACTTTGACGACGAGCGCGTCAGCAACGTCCTCCGCAACGTCTTGTGATGGAGCTATGTTGAATGATTCGTCGAGAGTGTTTGAGGATGCGATGTCCGATGATGCTACTGGAGCAGTGACTGGAGCTGTGCTGGCTGCGAGAGCGTCCAACGGAGTAATGGATGGTGCATTGGTTGTTTCTGGAGTAGGAGTTCCGGTGCCGTTGCTCTGTGGCAGAGCCGGAGCTGGACTTGTCGGTTCTGGATTCGCCTCGACAACACTGCTGGGAGTAGAAAGCACTGACTGCGCAGGGCTTTGCACCGGGGGCCATTGTGGCTGGCTTGGAGAGAGGGGCTTCGCTTGAGCGATAGCGCCTATTCCGACCCAGCTGACGGCCGCGGGCTTGGTTTCTGGGTATGTCTGTTTGAATTCTCCGGGGAATAGTGGTTTGGTTTCGATGTGGCTGAGTGTGTCGATCATCAGTTTGATTTCTTCGATGCTCTTGAGATTGTTCTCTAGTAGGCCTTTGAACTCTGTGCGCTGAGTCCGATACTCAGACTCGTTGACATCACCAGTCACGAAT
>VBBE01000152.1 GCA_005884605.1 Candidatus Bathyarchaeota archaeon | reverse complement strand
CCAGTAGTACAGGTTGTTACGTGAGCCTTTTGCGACTTTCAAGTTCAGCTCGACGCCCGGTTTCAGTTCCTCCTTGTCCACTGCGGGACTGATAGGCGCGAAAACGCGAAGCCCATTCGTGAGCTCTGCAAGCCCTAGCAGGTACGGGGTTTCGTGTTGAAACGCGGGTGGTGCGAAGAAAACCTGGGTGAAAGTGATGAGGCTGCTCTTCCCGTCCAGCACAACCCATTCTATCGTGCTGTGGCGACAGTCCAGACAGTCAGCTCTGGGTGGAAAGTATGTTCTCCCGCACTTCTTGCACTTGGTCGCGGCGATCTGCCCTTTTTCTAGATAGGATAACAGAGGGTTGATCTTGGTCTGGGAAACATAACCGAATCTTCCGAACTTTTCAAAACCCAATTGCCTAGTCCACTCCTTTCTTGAGAATCCACTCGGTGGTGCCATGCTCCCAGCGACGGGTCCACTCTTTCACGGCATCCTGACCGGAACCAAATCTCTCCTGGACGGCAATGGCGGCGTCAAGCTTCTCTTGTTTCCGGGCTAATTCGAAGCCAACAACCCGGGAAAATCGTTTCACGTCACCAAAGCGCGATATCCTAAGGTCAAAGACTCTCTTTTTTGAACGGAACAACTTGTTCTTGTATACATTGGGCCGTGGCTTCCCTTTGTATACAAGTGTCGCTTTGAGTCCGAGGCATTCCCTCAGAATCGTGCGAGTATAGCTCAGTAGGCGAATGCTCGTGGATGTCGCGACAACAACTTGGACAAAGAACCGGGGTTTTCCCCTCATTCTCGTGGTGGTGACCAAAGCCGACCCATCACTATCTGCCAGGCCTCTGATGAATGACGAAGGATGTTTTCCTATCACTGGGTCCAGGCGATGCAAACCGCGTTCAAGAAAATCGCATAACGATTTGCTTGCTATTCGGGCCTCGTATAAGCCTCTAGCCGTGAGGTTGAGAGAAGGTCTTCTGTGAAGTAATTTCTCGCAATTGATGGCAAAGAATTCCACGAACTCTTTGTCTTTCGCTTGAAGCCTTAGAAACGCGTTTCCACCACCCCTGTAGATTGAACCATCCCCCATGTAAACACCTATGATGTATGAAATCTCTTTGGAAGACTTTGGAATAAACTGTGCAAAGCGGTTCCAAGGTGGTTGTCGTTCCCGGCTCCGTGTACCTGTGCAACCGTTGCTGCTCGTCACGCTCGCAGCGACCCTGGGTCGAGCGAAAGTTAGGGAAGAGTACACCTTAATGGTGGCTGTTGGGAGAATCTCGGAAATACTCTAGAGCTAGATGAAACTGCTCAGGAGCGTAATATGACAACTGACGCATACATTCCTATTCCCCCTATGTTCTGTGCGAGACCAATCTTTGCGCCGTCGACCTGAACGCTACCCGCTTCCCCCCGTAGTTGTTTGACCAATGCAAAGATCTGGGACGCGCCAGTCGCTCCTACTGGATGGCCTTTGGAAATCAGGCCTCCGTCGATGTTGACGGGGATTCTCCCGCCGAGCTCCGTGCCCTGGTTTTCCAGAAGCTTAGCACCCATTCCAGGTCGTGCGAATCCGAGGTCTTCATAATTGATGATTTCTGTTACCGAGAAAGAGTCGTGAACCTCAGCCACATGCACCTCGTATGGTTTGATATTGGCCATTTCGTATGCCGTTCTCGCCGCATTTCTTGTGGCATCGAAACTTGTCAAAGGACCTTTTCTTCCAGCAAGCGACATGGGACTCGAAGCCAGGCCAAGCCCGGAGATCCACACGGGTCTATCAGAAATTTTTCTTGCTTTTTCGGCACTGGTTATAATCAGACAGGCCGCCCCGTCAGCATTAGCGCAGCAGTCGTATAATTTTAGAGGATAAGATACCATTCGCGATCTTAGGACATCTTCCAATGCGATGGGCTTTTGAAACATGGCGTAAGGATTCTTGGATCCGTACTTCCGGTTCTTTACCGACACAAGCGCCATTTGTTCCTCTGTAGTTCCGTACTTGGCCACGTGGGCGTTAGCATAGGCGGCGTAGTATGCGGGCATTGTTGTTCCGAAGGGAGATTCCCACATGACGTCTCCCGCTCTGCCCATGAGTTCCTGAATCTCCTCCGAAGAGAGTTCAGTCATCTTCTGCACCCCCACAACCGCCATCACATCATGGAGTTTTGATGAGATTAGTGCCCAAGCCGTTCGGAGGCCGACGGCGCTGGAGGCGCAGGCTGCCTCGACGTTGAAGGTTGGCTGGGGGTTGAGTCCGAGATATTCTGCAACGACACCTGCAGGCGACCGTTGCTTGTCATAGTGAGTTGCAGAGCAAACTACAGAACCGTCGATTTCTGAGGATTCAATGTCGGCATCATCTAGGGCGGAGCTGTACGCTTCGAACGCCAACTCCCGGAGGGACGCGTCGCTCCTTTTTCCGAACTTTGAATGTCCAACTCCGATGATTCCGATCCGGCTCAGAAATTCAAACGCTCCTGTCCTAGACTTGTCCGGTCTTCACTAGAAGAACGTTTTCGACTGATATTTCAGATGAAACAGAGCTAGATCGTTGTCGCTCTATAGCATCGCGTCTCTCGATTCCGCGTAAAGGAAAGTTATGCCACCCGTAGCGATCTTGACGCCATGCCGACCTGATTCGCGTCCCGCCGGGCTCTCCAATGCTCTCTTCAGGCTGTCCATGTTCTCGAATTCCAGCTCGACAACCTGGTAGTAAGCGGGTTCGCCTCGCGGTGCCCCGACGACATTGTGAACCGTGTATTTTTTCAGCCCCGGCATCGCCTTCGCCATCGGAACATGGTCTTTCCAGTATTGCTCATCGAACAGTTTCGGGTCCTTCGGTTGTCCGAATAGGACAATGATCTTTGTCATCTTCAACACTTCCTAGAAGCTTGTGGCTATAGTCTCGTTCTTCTTAACCTGAACCACTTCGCCCTCAACTCCGAGCTCTGGTATGGCGGGTACCTTGATTCCCATCTCTTCGATCTCGGACCGTTTCTTCTCGATCGCGTCCTTCCAGAACTTCACCTTCTCCTCAAGAGTGAGAACTCCCAGCCCCGCGTCCCGGGCCGCTTCCTCCATCTCCTGGTCGACCTTGTCAAAGTCTGCGGGTAGGTGCCAGAACTCGGGCTTGTGCTGGTAGAGGAGCGGTGAGAGAAAGATGAAGCCCTGTTTCATCTGCCGGGTAATGGTCATCTTCTGTTCCTCCGAGAACTTCTCGGCCATGGCACGAAGCAGTGCCATCGTGGCGACGAGGTGGCGTGTCTCGTCTCGAGTGATATTGCGGAAGGTCTGTTGGTAGATTCCGAGTTTGCTGGTCTGGCGCATCGCGTTGAAGATCGTTTCCGCGCCTATCTCGGCGAAGAAGAAGCCTGCAAACAGAATCTCAGGCGGCAGGTATTCCCATGCCTTTAGGAATCCTTCCCAGTAGCGTCTACCGTCATCGTAGAGGGCTTTGATGTTTCGCAGGGCCCTTGATTCGAAATCTGATTGTGGCTTGTACCAGTACGGCCAGTTGGGGCAGAGCTTGTCGCAGGCTCTCCGGCACACCTCATCATGCCGGCATTCATCGTACGTGATCGAGGCAAGCATCTTCTTAGTCGGGTCCTCCATGTTCAGCTCTGCAGCTCTTACGGCTCCGAAGCCGAAGGCTCCGATTCCCGACTTCTCAAAGAACGCGAGTTTCGACATCCAATAAGCTTGTGCTATTCGTTCCTTCGAGTCGAAATTCTTCTGGTCAAGTTCATCCCATGGGAAGGTAGCCGGGTTCCAGTTTTGAGCGAACGATAGGTCAAAGGCTTTGAACATACGGTCGTTCGTAATAGTCCAATTCCCGGGAAATATGTTGAGGTCCTGTTTCGGCCGTTTCTTGTCCTTTCCCGGCAAGTTGTTCTACTCTCGCGATTGAGGAGCTTGTTACTTAAACGTGAATCCCAGAATAAGCGTCCTCTCTCATTTTCCTAAGAACTTGGGCTGGCGTTTTTCTAGAAAGGATTTCACGGCTTCGAGATGGTCGCTGGTTCGTCCCGCGATGTCCTGGTTGTACGCTTCATACTCCAAGGCGTCGGGAAGTTCGAGGCTCGTAACTCGGTTCACGATTCGCTTCGAAAGCCCCAGTGCCTTGGTGGGACCGGATGCGAGCCGGTGGGCAAGATCGTCGGTATGCTTGTCAAGCTCAGCGGCCGGGACGACCTTGTTGACGAGGCCGAGTTGTTCAGCTTCTTTCGCGGGTATTGTTTTTCCTGTCATGATGAGTTCGAGGGCTCTTCCAGGACCGACCATCTGTGTTAGGAAGTAGCTGCTTCCGGAATCTGGGACCAAGCCCATTCCGATGAAGGCTTGTTTGAGGCCTGCTTCCTCAGAGGCTATTCGGATATCGCAGGCGAGGGCCAAGCTTGCCCCGCTTCCGGCTGCAATTCCGTTCAGACGGGCGATTATTGGTTTCTCCATATTCCGGATGCGGGTCATGATTGGATGATACTTCTTTCGTAGGTGATCTCCGAGCGACGGGCGTTCTCCTGCCCCATAGCGTTCCTTTAGACCCGACACGTCTTCGCCTGCAGAGAATGCCCTTCCGGCCCCTGTTATGACGAGACAGCGGACTGTCTCGTTCTTCTCCATCTCTCTGAGAGTTGCGAGTAGTTCTTCGCCCATCGTGTCGTTTATAGCGTTTAGCGCGCTCGGCCTGTTCAGTGTGATCTTCGCGATGTGGTCTTGTTCTTGGACGATGAGTGTTTCCGGCGCCAAGAATTAACGTCCTTTGAAGTTGGGGGGTCGTTTTTCTATGAAGGCTTTCATTCCTTCTTTCATGTCCTCGGTTGAGAAGAGGAGGTAGAAATTCTTCCTCTCAAAAGCTAGTCCCTCGTCGAGCGGCGTATCGAGCGATTTCAGCACAGCCTCTTTCGCTAGGCGCGTGGCTATGGGCGCTTTCTGGGCGATCTGCATCGCGAGCTTTTGTGCCTCATCGAAGTAGGCTTCAACTGGGACGATTCTGTTGACGAGACCGTGTTTCTCCATCTCTCGCGCGGTCATGGGTTGTCCGGTTAGAACCATCTCCATTGCCCTGTATTTCCCGATCGTTCTTGTAAGACGCTGGGTCCCACCGGCTCCAGGCATTATTCCGATGTTGATCTCAGGCTGGGCGAATCTTGCGGTCTCGGACGCGATTATGATATCGCAGTTCATAGCCAGTTCGCAGCCCCCTCCGTAGGTGTAGCCGCTGACGGCTCCTATGATCGGCTTCGCTATCTTCTTCAAGCGATCCCAAAGGGCGAACTTGTTCTCCTCGATCAAGGTTACAGGAGTCGCCTCGGCTAGTTCTTTGATGTCTGCTCCCGCGGAGAATGCGTCATCTCCTCCGGT
>VBBE01000006.1 GCA_005884605.1 Candidatus Bathyarchaeota archaeon | reverse complement strand
CCACGTCCCAGTTTTCGGCCAAATTCTTCACGACGTTAGGAGTCTATCGTGGACTTGTGAACACGCTTTAGCCTTTTGCCTCTCGACTCAATAAACTCGGAGAATTAGCCTTATATCATCTCCGGCGAGCCGATTTTTTCGAAACAGGGAGATAGCCAGGTATGTCATCGAACCCAAGCGTCGACGTGAAAAAGCCGCCTTTCATCGGGTTATGGCTCAAGGCGATGCGGGTCCCATTCTTGCAAGCAACCTTCGTGCCAATCATCCTTGGGGGCGTTATCGCCTGGGAGACATTGCGTGCTTTCAACTGGGATACTTTCCTTTTCACCTTGCTAGGTGCTAGTTTGATCCAGATTGCTAGTAACATGTTCAATGACTATTTTGACTTCAAGAGCGGAAACGATCTCCAGGTCAGGCACCAGAACCCGTTCGCGGGTGGCGGTAGAATACTAACTGCTGGCTTGATCAAACCATCTACCCATTTGTTGGTTTCGACCTCCTGCCTGATTCTAGGGTCTCTCATAGGATTCTACTTCATCTTCCAACTTGGACTGTACCAGCTGTTCTGGTTCGGACTGATTGGCGTCATTTCCACATACTTCTATGTCGGACCGCCATTCAAACTGGCCTATCGAGGAGTTGGAGAATTTCTCGTCGGCCTCAACTTTGGGCCCATAATGACTCTGGGCGCCTACTACGTTCAAACCGGATCCCTCGCATCCGCGACCGTCCCGCTACTCGCATCCATTCCAGTCGGACTGCTAATAGCGGCGGTCTTGTGGATCAACGAGTTTCCTGATATGGACGCGGACAAGGCCGTTGGAAAGAAGACTCTGGTTTTGAGGCTAGGCTACCTCCGGTCAGTCACGGTCTACGTGGGATTATTGGCAACATCCTACTTTCTAGTTCTCCTTTATGCAGTTCTGAAGATCTTCGGGTCATTCCCGATCACGAGCTACACAACACTCATCGCCCTGTTCAGTCTCCCGTTTGCGCTGAAAGCGGTCAGGATATTGCGGGCGAATTTCAAGGATCCGCACGCGATAATACCTGCTAATGCTAACACGATAATTCTGCACCTGGCATTTGGTCTCTTGGCGATTGTCGGGTTTGTGATTGGGGGACTCGTGGGCCTATAGCCTAGTTATGGGTTCAGAACTTGTTATATTCCCACGATCGAGAATGAGCATGATACCGGACGATGGCGTCGACAAGCATGGTAAACACGGTGCAGAAGGAGAACGTTAGCATTGAGGATCGTGTGTTCAAGCTCAAGCTAGAATGGATGATGGCGAAGGATGACAACGAGCGTCGCAGGATAAGCGAAGAGATCAGACGGCTCATCCAGACGACACCTTCAAAATAACCTCTCAGATATTCTTCTTCGCCATCTCTTGGGCGGGTCGTTACGGACCAGCGAATCTCTGTTAAATTATCAACCGCCCTAGCGTTCGGCCCGACCGGAATAATCTGGGCCTTTCTGCCAATCCAGCTTCGATCGCTAGGAGCATCCTTCTCGCTAATTTCTTTAGTTTCGTTTCTTCCTGCGATTGAGACGATTGTCCTCTCTCCTGTCTGGGGAGGAATTCTGGACAGGACTGGAAAGGGGACAAGAATTCTCGCTCTATCGTTCCTCGTCCAAGCCGTTGGATTCACTCTCTTCCCTTTCCTCCGGGATCCTGCACAGTTCGTGTTGGTTGTTGCACTAATGGGCCTATTCTCCTCAAACTTCATCCCTATCTTCGCCGCACTAGCGACCGACAAATCCACCCAATACGGGCGAGCTATCGGAGAATTCTGGACAGCAGCATCACTAGGCTATGCATCAGCGACTCTCATCGGTGGAGCACTATTCCAATTCCTCGATCCCGTCTACCTCTACGTCCTGGGAGCACTCTATGGCTTCTTAGGAATCCTAGGCGTTTCCTTCCTAACCAAACAAGGTCTTACGATCGCCAAGTCTGCGATCCGCCCGGAGGGATATTGGAGTCTTCTCAAGCAACGAAACGTCCTCATTCTCTGCGGAGTCTCAATTCTCGCGCTCATCTCATCCTCTTCCTTCAACAGTTTCTTCACAATCTACCTTGTCGATTCCCTCAGCGGGTCCAGGTTGATGGCGGGTCTTGCCGCGACCACGACGACGGCCTTCGGAGCGATTGCGTTTCGAATCGTCGGTCCGTTGAATGACAGGATTGGCAGGAAACCTATGTTCCTCTTAGGAGCTGTGGGCTATGCAGTCTATTTTGCGACGATCTACTTTGTCACAAACGTCTTTGTGGTGACGATTTTGTGGACTCTTCCGATCTATCCATTGATCCAGGCATCTGCCGCAGCGTTGATGTCAGACTATACCTCAATCGCTGATAGGGGAAAGGGATTGGGTATTCTTGAGTCAGCGATTAGTCTCGGAGGCGGCCTAGGACCCTTGATCGGAGGAGTAATCGCAGACGCCACTCAACTCCAGTCAGTCATTCTCTTCGCTCTTGCGGCAGCTCTTGGTTCCGCTGCGCTGTCACAACTCTTTTTGAAGGAGCAAGCTCACAGCCCGCGAACTCTGAATTCTGAACACGTTAGCCCGGCTCCGATTAAATAACCCCGATTCATGCCGGCTGCTGCCGGAGAGCCGAGATGAATCATGAAGTCCAAGAGAAACGTGGATTCTTCTCCAAGATTCCTAGAAGACTAAAGTGGCTCATAATCGCCCTAGTCTTCAACAATGTCGCGATCGGTTACCTCCTCGTCTATCTAACCGCATTTTTCCCCGAACTAGGGATCAGCGCCGGCGTCGTCGGACTCCTCCTTGGGCTGGAGGGGGCAATGGTTCTCCTTTCAATACCCCTTGGAATACTCTCTGACAGAAGAGGTCGAAAGAAACTACTCCTGCTCGGGACCTCTCTGATTCCTATTCCCATCATTCTAATCGCCCTCACGATAAATGTAGCCATCCTAGTCGTGGCAGCGATAATTCTTGGAATAGCCGAGTCCGCCGCTCTCTCAACATGGAACGCGATAATTGCTGATCAGACGAGCTTGGAGAACCGGGACGCAGCTTTCTCTCTCTCATTCATCATTGGTAACGGATCCATAGCGTTCGGGTTTCTACTCCCAACACTGATTCCGACAATCCAATCCCTGACCGGATTGAAATCGATCATCATCCATCAAGACCTCCTGGTGTTAATGGGACTGGTCTCAGCCATAACGCCGGTTTGGCTGTTTCGGATCCTCAAGGGCTACAAAGAAACACCTAACCCGAAAAAACTGATCAGAGGCAAGAGCTTCTCGACTCTCCTCAAGTTCTCCGGGATAAACAGCCTCATCGGACTCGGAGCAGGGTTCATTATTCCCCTGATTCCGACTTGGCTTTTCCTTAAGTTCGGAACCCCAGACACGTTCAGCGGACCCCTGCTCTCGTTGTCCAACTTGACAATAGCGCTCGCTGCTGTAGCGAGTCCTAGAATCTCCGGCCGGTTTGGATTAGTCAAAGCGATCGTTGCTACACAAGGATTCTCGACAATCTTCATGCTGAGTCTAGCGCTCGTCCCGGACGTTAGACTGGCAGGCGGTCTCTACATCATTCGAGCGGCTTTGATGAACATGGCAGGACCACTGGGTGATTCCTATCTGATGGGCATCATGTCCCAAGAAGAGAGAGGACTAGCGAGCTCGATCAACACAGTTGTCTGGAGGATACCGAACAGCATAACCACAGTGATTGGCGGTTTGATCCTGGCAACAGGAAGATTTGACATTCCCTTCTATCTGGCAACCGTGTTCTATGTCATCTCCATCACACTGTTCTATACTCAGTTCAAGAGCATACGACCCCAGAGCTAGCGCACGACCGGCGCGAAGCATCTTTTTAGCCACCGGACAGATGCTAGATTAGAGGCAAGCACCACGTCCCAAACCCGTAGTCCCAGCGCAACAGTATCCCCTAGAGAGATTCTGAAAAAATACGATGTTATTGCTGTAGTGGGCGCTTCCAAGAACCCTGAGAAAGAAGCCTACACGGTACCCGCATACATGAAAGAACATGGGTACATGATCATTCCGGTTAATCCGACTGCTGATGAGATTCTAGGCGAGAAAGCCTACAAGAGCCTCATGGACCTCCCGCCGGACCTGGCGACAAGGGTCGATATCGTCGACGTCTTCCGTCCCAGCGAAGAACTACCACAGGTTGCACAGCAAGTTATCGAGATGCGGAAGACGTATGGTAGACCATTCGCGTTCTGGGCACAGCTCGGACTCGAGAACGAGGAAGCGAAAAAAATGCTTTCGCAGAGCAAGATTCCCTATGTGATGAACGCTTGCCTCCGAGTCGTCCATAAGCTACTGTAGCGATCGCCGAAACTCACTCATCCAGATAGAGGCCTCCCTGAATCGCAGACCCGTTTCAGAGGACTACTGTCCATGATATGTGATACTCTTGAGTATCTGGATGATCCCAGAGGGATGTGAGAAAAATGGACGAGACGCTGATACTGAACCTTGTCGGAACTTTCGCGTTCGGCTTGACTGGTGGTATACTTGCAGTTCGGAAGAAGATGGACCTGTTCGGAGTACTAGTGTTGTCAGTAGCGACCGGGCTTGGCGGGGGAATAATGCGGGACATAATACTCGGACATGTTCCCCCGACGACACTGATTGACTGGCGATATCTCGCTGCAGCCGGAGTTGCAGGACTACTAGTATTCTTCGATTTTCGCCAAATCGTCAAATGGAACCGTTTCGTCACCGCGTTCGATGCCGCAGACCTAGCAATTTTCACCGTCACAGGCACCACCATAGCCCTCGCAGCTCAGCTCAACCCGGTCCCAGCCGCGTTGCTGGGAATGCTCACCGGTATTGGCGGTGGAGCACTGAGGGACATACTGGCCGCGGAAGTGCCTCTGGTGCTGAGGAGCGAAGTATACGCGGTCGCCTCCCTGCTTGGAGCAATCATAATCACACTGGCTAATCAGGCAGGAGTTCTTGGAACGCCAGCTGAAATTCTAGCTGCCCTAGCAACATTCGTTCTTCGAATGGTTAGCGTTTGGAGAGACTGGAAGATTCCAATCGCTCACCCGAGCTCCCAGTAAAGGCTCCGTTTTAGGATCTAGATCATTTCGACATTATCGGCCGAGACGCCTAGCTTCACCAGCTCGTTCTTGGCCTGATCTCGATGATCTCCATGGAGGATGATGCGATCGTCTTCTAAGTCGCCGCTGGTTCCAATCTTCTGCTTCAGCTTGTGTGTTAGTCCAGGCAAGTCGATACTGTCCCTTATCAGATCGTGGGGTTGGACAACGGTCACAAGCCTCCCGGAATGATGGGTCTCCAGCCGTATGACAAAGTGGGCTGATTCCCGATCGAGATGCTTCAGGACGTCGCGGAACTCGAGATCTTCGCTTTCGGTTGACAAGGATGGCTTGATTTCCTATGGTGGGTCGAGTCTCTTTTACCTTTACCGCGGACCGAGCTATGAGGTCTAAGTACGAGATGGAACGGTTAATTGTGAACTGTCTCGTAATAGCCCTCACTGCATTGGCGGGTTCGCGCTATGAATCAAAGTCATGATGAAGATCCCTGGCTGGGAACACTGGAACGCTTCCCGACGATCTACCACGCGCGGGCCTCATGGCTTTACGATATCAACACTGAAAGTTTGCAGAAAGCGATCTTTGCAGGCTTACGATCGCTTGCCCAAGAAAAAAAGTCGCTGGAAATCACGGTTGCAGACATCCCCGGGTACCGGTCTGGAGGAGTCGTGTTCAAGTTTGGAGTTGGCAACAAGGACGGGTTCGACATTCTTGACGATAAGGAAGCGGAGAGAGTGATTCAACGGATAGAAGAGAAAGGAACGTTCAGAACATTAGATCTAGTCTTTCATCTACACTACTCTGTGGATGA
>VBBE01000247.1 GCA_005884605.1 Candidatus Bathyarchaeota archaeon | reverse complement strand
GGGGCTGGGTAGCTCCACGTCTAGTCAACAGGTTCGGCGCCAAGCGTACCCTCCTAGTCTCATGCGCTCTGATATCCGTTGGAACCCTTCTTCTCACCCCCATGTCGCCTAACGGGAATGCTTTCGTGCTAATGCCCGGACTGCTCGTATGGGCATTAGGGGCAAGCATCGGATTTCCCGCAATCAACATCGCCGCTGTCGCCGGGACTCGCCCAGGAGAGGAAGGCTTGGCCTCAGGAGTGGTCGGCACATCGTCCCGGGTAGGCTTCCCCATCGGCCTTGCCATCCTCTTGACGATCGCCGGAGCCTTCGACCCTCCTGCGGCAGGTAATGCCAACGCTTCCACCAGCACAGCTGGAGTCGTAGCAGGGTTTCAAGTCGCCATGCTGGCCGCGGCGCTCATCGGAGTTCTAGGCTTTTTCATAGCTCTACGGCTGAAAAACGTGAAGCCTCCATGGGCATCAGGCGATTGGAAGCCAAACGAAGCTGCCCTTCAACAAGCTGGGCCCTAAGCCAAGAAGACATTTCCTAGGTGGACGCTTCTCCGAAATCCGACACGCGCGTCCGCACGGCTAGATTTCATGCTTGGCAAGATACGCTTGACCACGGTCTGCTCTTTTCAATCATCTTTCGTATTCAGAAGACGAGGTAGATTGCAATATTCAATATTTCCATTTCCGGCGCTACTTCCGACAGGAGTCTAGTTCCAAGAGCAGTAATCCTCTCCCGTTGAGAACCTCTGCGGTCCAAATCGAACTCTTTATTTGAACATATAGAGGGTTTCTTCACAGAAGGGTGCTGATTCGCAACAACAAGTTCACTACTGCACAACACGCGACGGTGTCAAGATCGCATACGCGGCAGTAGGGAAAGGCCCGCCGTTAGTCAAAGCTAGGCCTAGAGCGATTCAGCCTCTTGGGCAGCTCCCAGGGAGGACCTGTGAGCATTGCATATGCGGTGTCTCATCCTGAGAGAGTCAGTCACCTAATCCTCTACGGAGCATTTGCGAGAGGCTGGAAGAGACGCAACCTGTCGTCAGAGGAACTGGAGGAGATGAATGCTAGGATAAGCCTGACAAAGACGGGTTGGGGGCGAGACAACGCCGCCTATCGTCAAATCTTCACATCCAATTTCATACCAGATGGAACCCTTGAACAGATAAGATGGTTCAACGACCTTCAGCGATTTTCTACTTCGCCTGAAAACGCGGTGAGATTCCTAACGGAATTTGGAAACATCGATGTTCTTGATCTGCTTCCGCGAATCTCCGTCCCCACTCTAGTCCTTCACGCTCGCCAGGATGCGATGATCCAATTCGAGCGCGGCAGACAGCTTGCCTCGATGATTCCAACCGCCCGCTTTGTTCCGCTAGAGGGGAAGAATCATTTCCTCTTGGAGGACGAACCCGCATGGACCCAGTTCCTACGTGAGGTTCGACATTTCATTGGGGTCAGAGAAGAAGTATCGTCTGGGAGCCCTTCAAAAGCTGTGGAACTTGGCATCTCCGGGTGGCTCAAAGGTCCAAAGAAAGGAAAAGCCTAGAAGCTAAGAGCAGAATATTCCTTTGATGCCGGCAATTTACTAGAAGAAGTCCATTCAACCTCGATACGTTGAGATGTTCGGGTAAAGGCCCGAAAAGTCCCAGTTTCGTCTGGCTCAAGGAATACCCCTCCTAGAACCTGTCTGGATCGACACACAGGGCTGGCTCTGTGGGATGTTTCCGCTAAGGCTTTAGTTAGGCCATTCTACCACAAGCTTCAGACTTTCTCTGGTGCGTAGCAGGAAAACAAGCCTCTTGACTCTCGACTTCTAAGGAACTAGGATTCAGGTTAGCCGTCTAAGCTATATCAGCCGTACAGCTAGTCATACTCCACCTCTTTGCACAGAATCCTCCTCTCCCTAGCCACCTTGGTCCTCTTGCTCACATCCATGCTTTTGGCGCAAGCTCCAGGAGTTTCCGTCTCCCCAGACTTCGAAGTTGGAGTCGCTGCCAGCAATCTCACAGGATCCCCCGGTATCGACACTCCCGAGCTGATCAACGTGACAGCCCTGAATGGTTTCTCCGGAAATGTCAGCCTCACCCTCTCCCCTTCCGCCGGTGTCTACGCCAGTCTGATCCCCTACTGCTACTGCGTCATCGTGAACTCCACAACTCCTTCCAACGATGCCCAGATGCTAATGACTGCACCAAACCCAGGCACGTACACGGTCAACGTGACCGGGACGGAGGGAAGTGTATCTCACAAGGTTACCATTACCTACAAGGTGATACCTTACTCTGCCGACGATTTCGGACTCTACGTGCCAATGCCATTCGACATGATAAGAGGCTCCACCGAGCACTTCCATGTTTCCCTGCAGGGCCTTAAAAGTTTCGCATGGACAGGGGCGCAGACAATACACCTCAAAGAAGGCTCTCTTCCTCGAGGCCTCATCACATCCCTAAGCCTTGCAACAATCGTGATACAATTCAGTGCACCAGCAGGATCATACACATCGGACATAAACGTCACCGCTCCATCGACAATACCCCTCGGGCAGTACACGGTCTTTGTCTCAGCAACCAACGGCACCATAACCCACCTACGCCTGATCAACGTTAACGTCCAGGCAGCCTTTGCGATCT
>VBBE01000005.1 GCA_005884605.1 Candidatus Bathyarchaeota archaeon | reverse complement strand
TATCGCGTTTCTCTTCGTTTCGACCGTTGCTCTCGTTATCATTCTGAGGCTCTTCGTTAGCCCGAGAGACCCTCGCCCAACTCCTGAAAAGAAGAAACCCTTCGAGTCTGGGCAGATCGCGGCCGGCCCCGGCAGGACCCGATTCATCATTCAGTACTATCCCTATCTCCTAATGTTCGTCGTCTACGATGTAATCGCCATGTTTCTTTTCGCCTGGGGGTTGAATCTACGGGCCCTTGGTGCCTCGGGGTCTGTTCCGGTCCTTGTTTTCATAGTTGTACTGCTGATCCCTTTGGGGTATGCACTCCATCTCGCCGACCATCGCGAGAACTGGTAGGAGTCCAGACTCGGCTTGGCGCCAGTTCTTGGTCCGTTGCAACCTGTAATTGACATGCTCACTAGTCCTCTCTTTCTCGAAATCGTCCTCTTTCCGGGCCTCTTGTCAATTGCTATCATAGGAGCACTGCTTGGTTGGCTGGAACGCAAGGTAACAGCGCGCGTGCAGCTACGAATCGGGCCGCTCTACGCCAGCCCGGCTGGCGGAATTCTCCAGATGTTTGCGGATCTGATCAAACTGTCTTTCAAGGAACTTTTCGTTCCAGAAAATTCCGATGCCTTCTTTTTCATAATGGCTCCGACGACGGGACTCGTTCTTGGCGCGGCCTTGGTCGGGCTGATCCCATTCGCGCCTGGGCTTCAAATCGCAAACATCGAGGTCGGACTCCCAGCATTCCTAGCAATAATTACCCTTTCTCCCACCCTCATCCTACTCGCAGGATGGAGTGCCAACAGCAAGTTCCCGTTCATCGGAGGACTACGAGCACTCTTTCAGCAAACCGCGTATGAGATTCCACTCTGGCTCTCCGCGCTTGGCGTCATTATGATGGCGGGAACAATGAATCTTGCCCAGATTGTTAACGCCCAAACCAACGGATGGTTCATTCTCCCCCAGGCTCTCGGAGCTTTCATCTTCTTGGTCACTAGCGTAGCAGAAATGGAGAGACTCCCATTCGACCTTCCCGAAGCAGAATCCGAAATCATGATGGGCTGGCAGGCCGAGTATCCGGGGGTCCTCTTCCTCGCAGCCCAGGGCCCCGGCTTTGTCAAACTCTACGCTTTCTCCGCCCTTTTCAGCGTAATGTTCCTAGGAGGCTTCCTTGGACCCAGTTTTCTTCCTCCTCTCTTCTGGATGCTGCTCAAAACTCTGATAGTCATCGTGTTGATAATGTTGCTGCGATCCACATTTCCCCGAGTCCGCCTCGACCAACTTCTCAGGGCAGGTTGGACCACCCTTCTAACGCTCGCCATCATTAACATAGGCATAACCTACCTTCTGGTCGTAGGATTCCCAACGCTCTGAATCCAAAAATGACAGACCTCTTGTTTCTAGCATTCGCGGCCGTAACGATCGGCGCTGCGATCCTCGCGATCGAAGCAAGAGATCTTGTTTACGGAGCCGCAGCGCTTGGAATTGCTTTCCTCGGAGTAGCAGGACTATTCTTTCTTCTCGACGCAGCTTACGTTGGCTGGTTCCAGATAGCAGTGTACATCGGCGCAGTCGTTGTCCTGATCCTTTTCACAGTCATGCTCGTAGGGCCGAAGAAGGGAGAAACCCCACTGGGGCTGAAACGAGTGTCTCTTCTCGCAGCAATGCTAGTGTCATTGCTGCTGGGAATGACTGGTGCGCTGGCCAACGCAACAGCCTTTCCGGGACCAGACTCGTGCGGATCCGGATGCGATCTCTCTTTGTTCAGTACTTCTCTTCTGAAGAATTACGGCGTTCCACTAGAATTCATGTCTCTAGTGATGGCGGCTGCCGTAATCGGCGCATTGGCCCTGTCAAAGACAGATAGAGGACAGTAGAAAATGGAGGCCCTATCGAGTTTCTTCGCCGTATCAGTAATCCTGCTCGGCATCGGAATCTACGGTCTCACAACGAAGCGGAACGCCATTCGCATACTGTTCTCCGTTGAATTGATCTACAACGCGGCCAATCTGAACATCATAGCCTTCGCCCGCCTGCGCAATCCTCCCATAGTCACCGGGCAAGTCCTCGTATTGTTCACCATCGCGCTAGCCGCGATGGAAGCGGCTGTAGGGCTCTCGATAATCATCCTTGTCTCCAGACTGAACGCCGACATTGACCTGTCGAAACTATCAAAGCTGAAAGGATAGACCTGAATGACACTCCTTCTAATCGGCGCAATAGTTGTCCCGCTGTTAGCCATTCCACTCCTATACGCTCTATCTAAACGGCTAAGAGAGAAGACCGGATTCGTTTCTTTCGCCTTACTTCTCGTCCCGCTCGCGACTATCCTATACGCCGCGCTTCAGGGATCCGGATCCCTTCAGGGGACCTACCAGGAGCTGTATTCATGGTCTCCAATTGGGAACTTCGGTTTTCGAGTCGACAATCTGAGCCTTCCGATACTCTTCATCATAAGCCTCCTAACCGCTCTGGTCTCTCTCTTCTCCGTCCCTTACATGCATCAGAGGATAGGCGAAGATCCGGGACGCTACGGGTTGTACTACAGCCTCTACGCGCTCTACTCCTTGGGAATGATCGGAACCGTTCTTGCCACAAACCTGATCGAGTTCTATCTCTTCTTTGAGATCATGCTCGTTCCCTCCTTCTTCCTCATCGCTGAATGGGGGTATGGCGAGAAAGAGCGAATTTCGTTAACATACTTCATCTGGACACATGTGGGAGCTCTAGTCCTCCTCGTCGGAATACTGGTCACTGCCTATCTGACAGGCGCGACCGACATGGATGTTGTAATCGGCAACCTTGCAGTAAATCCAGGACTAATCTCGACAACCCTCCGCCTCGGAATTGTCGCCGCGATGTGCTTCGGGTTCTTCGTGAAGATCGGCCAGTTCGGACTTCATGTCTGGCTTCCATCAGCCTACGCCGAGGCGCCTACTCCAATCAGTACGATTCTGGCCGCTGCTATGACGGGAATTGGTGGGTACGCCACGGTTAGAATAGTCATGACGATCTTTCCACAAGCTTTCCTTTCCTTCTCCGCTTTCTTCGCAGGATGGGCTCTCATCACGATGATCTATGGCAGCGCGATGGCACTTGTGCAAGACGACATCAAGAGACTCCTTGCATATTCTAGTATCAGCCAGATGGGATACATTCTGTTCGGGCTCGCAGCATTCAACTCGTTCGGCGTTTCCGGCTCAATGTTTCAGTACGTGAGCAATGGAACTGCCAAGGGAATACTCTTCATTGTTGTTGGCGCGGTCATGCTTCAGGCTCGGGGCGAACGGAGCCTGAGCAAGCTCGGAGGTCTCGCCAGTAAGATGCCAATAACGGCCACCGCGGCCTTCATCGGGTCCCTGACTCTCGCCGGTCTGCCCGCGACAAACGGCTTTTTGTCAGAATTCTTCCTGTTCCAAGGCGGATTCGTTAGAGCTACTGATACGGCGTCCGAATATCGCCTCGTAATTGCTGCGCTGGGAATTATTGCCACAGCCCTTACCGCGGGTTATTCTCTGATGGCAATGAAGAAGATCTTCTTTGGAGCGACAAACTCGGATACTTCCGATGTCAAGGAAGCGCCCTGGACAATCACGCTTCCTCTCATCGCTCTTAGCATCGTCACCATAATCTTGGGCATCTATCCTGAACCCATACTCGGCAGACTCCTGTCCGCCGCAAGATCAATAGTGGGGTCATAGAGGATTGGATAGCTCTCTTCTCGCATGGCTCATCTGGATCACGCCACTAGCAGGCGCTCTCCTAACACCCATATTTGCGAAAATTCACTCTAGACTCCGCGATATAGCAGCAGTTGGTTTCACCCTTGTCGCGGCCCTGTTGGCGACCATAACGGCCCTGGCGGTCCCAGCTCGGGACTATATGGTCCCTTGGATTCCATCGCTGGGAATCACAGCAGGCGTTCTCGTCGATCCTCTGAGCCTCTTCATGGCAAACATCGTCGCTTGGATCAGCCTCCTCATCATGATCTATAGCGTTGGCTACATGAAAGGCGAATTCGGCATGACGCGATACTGGTTCTTCATGAACCTCTTCATCGGAAACATGCTCTTGCTAGTCCTCGCTGACAATCTCCTGATGATGTTCTTCGGTTGGGAAGGCGTAGGCCTTTGTTCGTACGCACTTATCGGCCACTTTTACCGAGACGAGCCGAAGCACTGGGTGGGTAGCCCGGGGGACAAAGCCCTGGGTGTTTCGGAAGAATACTCGCCCACGAAAGCGGGGATGAAGGCGTTCGTGATGACAAGAATCGGAGACATCGCGTTGCTGATCGCGATCTTTCTGATCTTCGCCTTCGCGAGGACCTTCAACTACAATCAGCTAGTAGCGCATGCGGGTGAGTCGGGGAGCTGGGCTGCGAATCTGGCTCGCCTCGGGCTTCTACTTCCCACGGCGCTACTGTTCTTTGGAGGACCGATCGGGAAGTCAGCACAGTTTCCCTTGCAGGAATGGCTCCCGGATGCGATGACCGGTCCTGCTTCAGTCTCCGCGCTAATTCATGCTGCAACAATGGTCAAGGCTGGAGTCTTCCTCACCGGAAGGATGGGACCCGTATTCTTCATCGCCCTCTCTCAATTCAACCAAGTGTCACAATTCTTCGGCGTCATCGCCTGGATAGGAGCGTTTACCGCGCTATTGGCTGCAAGTCAGGCCGCGGTCGCTCGGGAAATAAAGAAGGTACTGGCTTACTCCACGGTCTCGCAGATCGGGTATATGATGCTGGCCCTCGGAATGGCAGGGCTCAGCGCCAACTTTCTCGCAGGCTATACTGCTGGACTCTTTCACCTTCTCAGCCACGCTGTGTTCAAGGCTTCACTTTTCCTCGCCGCGGGATGGGTATTACACGTCGCAGAATCCCGTTTCATGGACGAAATGGGAGGACTCGCAAAGGCGATGAAGTTTACCTCAGCTTCGATGCTCCTTGCAGGGCTCTCCCTAATGGGCATTCCACTTTTCAGCGGGTTCTGGACGAAAGACGCGATACTTTCTCTAAGCTTTCTCG
This sequence comes from Candidatus Bathyarchaeota archaeon, assembly GCA_005884605.1. The sequence continues at coordinate 1,202 of VBBE01000005.1, read as the reverse complement.
GAGGACAATACATCCTCTATGGACTAGCACTCATCACCGCATTCGTTACAGGTTTCTATACTGTTCGAATGTTGGGCATCACGCTTGCAGGAAAGCCTAGCAAGCATGTTGAGGACCTCATGGAGGGTGGAAAGCATCCGCACGAAGCTGGTCTTACGATGCTCATTCCCTATTTGCTTCTCGCCGTTGGCAGCCTGGTGTTGGGACTAGCTTATCCGCTCTACAGTGGTCCTCTGGCCACGTATATTGCGGGTACTTTCAGTTCAACAGTCTACAAGTTTCCTGCGGCAATCAACTCAGCTTCGAGTCTCACTGACCTACTCTTGCTGTCTGTGAGCACAGCTGTTGCTGTAGTCGGCGGTGAAATTGCCTACCTCCTTTACTTCCGGAAAAGTTACGTATTCAAAACTGACATGAACCCGATCCAGCGATTCCTCTACAAACGTTGGTATCTCGACGCCATCTACTACAAAGTCTTCGTTTCCGGCCTACTCGCCGGCAGCCGAGGTCTCTACACGTACGTTGAACAGGGGATCTGGAACAGGCTAAACAACGCAATTGGTCGGGACATAATGGATTATTCGCGGGTGAGTGATCAACTCGACACTCAGGTTGTCGACCGAGCCGCAAACGAGGTAGCATCGTATGGGTCCAGGCTCAGCAACCTCCTCAGAAAGCTTCAGTCGGGGGTGACGGAGCAATACGTCATCGCGTTCGCCATCGGAATAATCCTCCTCCTCGCCTACATGCTATTCGTCGTTGGCGCTACGTAAATGATTGGACTGCTATCAATCGCCATATTTCTCCCCGCGGTCCTCGCAGCACCGACATTTCTGCTAGGCAGGAAGAACCCGAAAATGGCAAAGATTCTGGGAGTAGGGACCACAGCGATCGTCTTCGCCATCTCGATCGTAATTCTGGTTGTTTTCCAATATGGCCAGGCGGGCTTCCAGCTTTCTGAGAGCCTTCCGTGGGCCGCGTCCTTTGGCCTCAACTACAAAGTCGGAATTGACGGGATCAGCCTTCCACTCTTGATGATAGCCACGTTTCTAAGCCTCCTGTCCGCGGCGGGGTCTTGGGATCAGATCACCTTCAGACACGCGGAGTACTATGCTCTCTTTCTTATCTTCGAAACAGGAATAATCGGCGTCTTCACCTCGCTCAACCTGATTCTGTTCTATCTCTTCTGGGAAATCGTTCTC
>VBBE01000004.1 GCA_005884605.1 Candidatus Bathyarchaeota archaeon | reverse complement strand
AGTGGGCTACCGTTGCCCGTATGCCAGTATCGAGAACTCGGGGCACAAAAGACTCCGTCAAGTTCATGCAGGTGCTCGACCGGGCAGTCTATCTGAGGCTTAAGCAGCTAGCGCATCAAAGAGGAGTTACTGTACAGGAGCTTATCCGGGTTCTCCTTATCCCTGACTGGCTGCACGGCGCAGAGGAGAAGCGGTTGAGGGTTGAGTTGGAGAGTCGTCATCGTAGATCCACTCAGAAGAGGCTCTTTCGGACTTCTCTTCAGAAGCCCCTCATTTTGGCTAGGAAAAATTAGTACTCTCACCGAACCGTTGAACGCCTGACTTTGGGACACTGTTCCCAATCATAATATACTATTCTCGCCGGGTATCACTAAGGCATCTTCTTGATCAAAGATCTCGATGTGGAGATGGAAAAGAGAAATGTCGGTTCCATCATAGTGTTTGGAGATTCGACTGTCGGAAACCCTGACCTTCGATACGTAGCTGGAACATCTCTGCCGAGGGGTGGGATATTCATGAAACGAGGATCGAATGACCCGACACTCATAGTCAGCAATATCGATGTCGGCAGTGCACGCCAGGGAAAAGTTCGCAATATCAAGACTTATTCTGACTTCGGCTACGAACGCATAGCGAGCAAATACGACCGGGACGAGGCGAGGATCCGATTCTACCAGAAGATAATCAAAGACGAGGGACTTCACGGTTCTACGATTCTTGCCGGAAGAAATGATGTATCAAACACCTTGCATATGATCGACGCCCTCCGCCGTAAAGGCGTGAAGATCACTGGCGAGAAGTCGCCTACGATCATCGAGACTGCGCGTGAGACAAAGGATCGCTGGGAGATCGAACGACTAAGGGTTCTTGGGAAGAAAACCATACGGGTTGTCGAGGATACACTGCGGTTTCTGAGAGGGGCAAGGGTCAACGGAAGAAGGGTTTCTTACAAGTCAAAGCCGTTGAGTGTTGGAGCGGTCAAGAAGGTGATTGGAAGGTCGCTCTCTGAGCAGAACCTTGTTGCTCCGGAGGATACTATTTTCGCTCCGGGAAGAAGGTCGAGCGATCCTCATTACAGGGGTGAGGATGAGGATGTTGTCCGGGCTGGGGAGCCTATTGTCTTCGACATATTTCCCTCCGAGCCGGATGGATATTGGCACGATTGCACCAGGACCTATCTCTTCGGTCCGGCGCCGAGGAAGGTTAAGGAGATGTATGATGCCGTTCTTGAAGTCCAGACTTCCGCGCTGGACATGGTGAAGGAGCAGGTTCCTTGCAAGGAGATGATGGCGAGCGCATGCAAGATCTTTGAGATGAAAGGATACCCCACTGCGCGGCAGCTAGTGAAGGGGAACAAGGAGGCTCGTACTCGCGGGTTCATGCACGGGCTCGGTCACGGCGTTGGATTGACTATCGGTGAGAGACCGTATCTCTCGTTGTACGGGAAGGATCACTTGCGAAAAGGGTCCGTGGTGACGATTGAGCCAGGCCTTTACGAGCCTAAGTGGGGCGGTGTCAGGATAGAGGATATTGTGGTTGTTGGTTCTCCCTCGGAAAACATCACGCCTTTGTCGAAAGATATCGAATTATAGTCCTTCGCCTAGGTTGTACTCATGTATGGGGGCGGGATGCAGCCCAGACAGAGGATCCGGGTTACATCCGCTGGTGGGGTTGTCTATCGCTGGGATGGCGATAAGCCGCTTTTTCTGGCGCTAGCCAGTAACAAGAGAGGAGTTTGGTGCTTGCCCAAGGGGTTGATTGAGGCGGGGGAGGATGAGGTTACGACGGCTATGCGGGAAGTGCGGGAGGAGACGGGTGTGAGTAGGGTGAAGTTGCATGGGAAGCTTGGCGCGATCAAGTATCAGTTCGGGTTCCGTGCGAAAACTTACGATAAAACTGTCCATTTCTTCCTGTTTGAGACTGATCAGGCTGATGCGAAGGTGGGGACTGAGCATGATGCGATGGAGTGGATGCCTTACGAGAAGGCGCTTCAGACGCTGTCTTATCCGAACGAGAAAGAGATGCTTTCGAAGGCCTGGGGCATTATTCAGTCCGAGAAAGCTCATTCCTCGGAAGCCAAGCTGGGTCAGAGCAAGCTTCCGACTGGCTAGAGTCAGTTATAGAGGACTAGATTGTCCGTAAGATGACAGAGAGGCTTTCGCGTTGATAGACCCGTCTTCTTCCGAGCTTCGAGTCTACAATACGCTGACGCGGAGGCAGGACAAGTTCGTGCCTATACGGCCTAACAGGGTGAACATGTTTGTTTGCGGTCCTACGGTCTGGGATGTCTCCCACATTGGGCATGGAAAGACCTACGTCGCTTACGACATCATAGCACGGTATCTTCGGAGGAAGGGGTTCAGCGTCTTCTTCCTGCTGAATATCACTGATGTTGATGACAAGATCATCAACAAGGCTCACGATCTAGGGGAAGAACCGCTTGTACTCGCGAAGCGTTTGGCGAAATCCTTCTTCAAAGACATGAGGGATCTTCACGTGGAAAGCATAAACCTCTATGCGAATGCTTCTGATCACATTCCCGAGATCATAGATCAGGTCGCCGGACTTCTCAAGAAGGGGCTGGCGTACAGGGTGGAGGATGATGTCTACTTTGACATTTCCAAGTTTCCAGGCTACGGGAAACTTTCCCACCAGAAGCTTGAGGATCTGACAGTTCACAGGGTTGACCCGGACCCGCGAAAGAAACATCCTGGAGATTTCGCGTTGTGGAAGGGCCAGAAACCTGGTGAGATATTCTGGGATAGCCCTTGGGGAAATGGACGGCCCGGCTGGCATGTCGAGGACACCGCGATTACACTGACATATTTCGGGCCAATCTATGACGTTCATGGTGGTGGTACGGAGCTGATCTTTCCGCATCACGAAGCGGAGATCGCGCAGGCCGAGGGTTTGACAGGGAAGGAGCCGTTGGCGCGCTATTGGCTTCACACTGGACTGTTGAGTATCAAAGGAGAGGAGATGCATAAGTCGCTAGGGAATTTCATAACCATCCAGGATATGATCCAGAAGGTTGGAGCTCTGGGTTTGCGCGTGTTCTATGCTGGGACCCATTACAGGAGCCCGCTGGACTTTACCGATAAGGCGCTAGAGCAGGCTGTCAGCCTCGCCAGACGGTTTAGACGGGCGCGTGACCAGCTGGTGTTGGCTCGGACCAAGACAGACGGTACAAAGGGGGAATCGTCCGGGCTTCTGAAACGGTTGGATGAGGCGCGGACTGACTTCTTCCAGGCTATGGACGATGACTTCAACACTCCAGGAGCACTCGCTGCCTACATCAGAATAGTCGGATTGGCAGAGGAAGAAGTGAGGACCACCCAAAACAAATCTGAAAGCACGATAATCGATGCATTAGAGGATCTGGGTTCAATCCTCGGGGTTCTGGAGTCGGAGACTGTCTCGCAGGACAGAGTGTCGGAACTGGTGAACTTTGTTTTGGAGCTAAGGAATGAACTTAGGAACAAGCGCGACTTTCAATCGGCTGATCGGATTCGCGATCGGATGGCCAAGCTTGGCTTCGTGGTAGAGGATTCGGCCGAGGAAACGCGCTGGATAACCTAATCCTGCTTGGAAGCGCTCTTTGTCTGACTCTTGCTTTGAGTCTTTAGGATCTTTTTCACTTCATCGAGCTGCTTGAAAGATCCAATATCATGATGCGGTTCCGGCGTCAAGTATCCGTAGACTCGTTCTCCCTTCGCGACAAGTGTGGGTATGACGTTTGCCGCAATGTCGGATCCGCTTGAACAATATTTCAGAACAGTGGGTTCACAGAGACAGACTCCGATGCTGACAGGGTATTCCTTGATGACCGGTTTCTCCTCGAAATATTCTATTCTGCCGTCTTTGTCTACTCTTCCGACTCCGTAGTCGATTCGGACGCCAGTGCTGAGTGCGACTGTGCAGGTTGCTTTTTTCTCTCGGTGGAACCTGATCATGTCCGTGAGATCTAGGGTTGTGAGGACGTCACCGTAGTAGACGAGGAATGTTGAATCGATGTGGCCGCTGGCCTCCTTGAGCGCGTTCGCCGTGCCCATTCGTGGGCTGATGCTATAGCCGATGTTGACGCCGTACTTTGATCCATCGTCCAGATGGTTACGGTAGACCTCGCTATCCTCGTCGGATAACAGCATGATGATGTTTCGGATTCCATGGCTGGCGAGGTAGCTGATTACATAGTCGATGAATGGTTTGCCCGCGATCGGTATCATTCCCTTGGGAACGTAGCTTGTGAGGGGTGAGAGCCGTGTGCCGGCGCCGCCGGCCAGAACAAACGCCTTCATCAGTATCTCGCGGTCTCGCGGCGGGTCTTCGACCTGTATAAGGGCTTCAATTGGCGTAGGTAGAATTCATTGGGGATTGAACCATTTGGTCGCGGGCGGTTACTTTCTAAAGTCTCCATGATGATGGGTTTGGATGCCAGTGCTTGGAATTACGATTTTCTACTCTAATTAGTAGAGTGTTGACGTAACAGGGCTTTGTCTGTTCGTGGCTAGGCTTGTAAGAGGCCTCGGCTCATGGAATCCTCAAAGTCGGCGTGTTCTTCGTGCAACCCGTGCACGTACCACACCTGCAGCTGATGCCCATCAAGATCGGTTGTCTTCGTTGAAAGCACCTTCGCCCCAGGTCTCATAACCCAGTGAGACAAACCTTCCTCCAAATCCTCCCGCAGGATCTCTGGAAAAGCTGCTTGAAATTCCACGAAGCTCACCTCAGCCTCAGGATTCAGGTAGGGATCATGGAATCGCTCGCGTAAGAATCCGATAATCTTGCCTAAAGGCAGAACCTTCTCGATCCTCGTCGGCTTGTTTTTTCTCGCCTTGCTAGTCATGAACTATCACGTCAGTGCTCTGTTCTCCGCGATCAAAGGCCTCAAACTAGGCTCGATTGAGCCCTGTGCTAGTTTCAGAGAGGCCTCGTCCAACTCACCACTCTTATGATCTAACTTAGCGTTCACGAGATATTTTGTCAGACTAGTGATCTGTCCCGTCAACTCGGCGAGCCTTGATCGCATTGAGCTGACCAAAGCACTTGCCGCCTTCGCCTTATCCATGTAGCCTGCCTTCTGAGACTCCAAGAGCTCCGAGTATATCTCACCGTCAATTTCCCTTGAATCTTTCAACGATTCAAGAGCACCAACTCTCTTTCTCAACAGTGTTAGTTCGGAGATGATGTCCTCGGATTCCAGCTTCCACTCCGGCGAAATTGTGATAGTCTTCGGGGTTAATGCCATTTGTCGAGCTTTCGCTGTGAGAATAATTCCGCCCGTTGCTTCTATTTGGACGCCTTCCATCTCGCCGAAGGGGTTTCGCTCGATACCGATCACTCTTCCTAATAGCCTGCCGTAGATGTCGCTCACCGTTCGGCCGAGGAGAGCTTTCGTCTCCAGCTCGGGAGATAACATCTAGATTCTACCTCACTCGATGGGCTGGATTCACGATCTGCGGAATCTCAGGGAACTTCTCTCGCATCTTCGCCTCAGCCATAAGATCCGCCTCCTTCAGGATATGGGCAGATTCATCGTTGACCGGGATCGACATTCCATCCGAGTCAACGGCCTCCCCGATCTCCATCGTGAGGTTCTCTAGCGAGTCTTCAACATCGCCTACGCCGGTTGATATCTCGGGAAGTTTGCCCTCTAGCTCGCTCCTCACTGTCCCGAGGAGTCCTCTGACAGAACCCATACTATGGACCATATCGCCGAACTGTTCCACTGTCTCAAGACGGAGTAGTGCCTGTTCTAGGCAAATTTGGCTTCGGAGGGATGTTTTGATTAGTTTCCGAATCTGTACGCACTCGTTTGCGAAAACGGTCGCGGTTTGTGTGTCCCGTGCTTCCAAGGCCTTTGTGCACTTGTCCCGAAGGGTCTGGTCTCGCGATTCCATCTGGGTGATGCTGCGCTCCAACTTCGTTGTTTGGGTGCGGAGCTTGTGAGTGGCGAACTGGATCCGTTGCTTCATCGGTGTAGGTTTGATGGCTTCTCGAATTCTATCGGTTAACGAGGGATTGTCGCGGAACATGATTAGTCTCCTATCATCCTGTTTTCCGGCGTGAGATATGCGGGTGGTCTGAGGTGCACCTGGTGTTTGGCTTGAGAGGCTTGGCGAGGCAGGGCTGTGGTCATGAAGATCGTCGTTCCCTGGTTTCTGTTCAGTCCTCTCAACAGAGGGATTAGCAGGTTAGTGGCCGAGCCGTCCAAGTCGCCTGTTGGCTCGTCGATTACTAGTAACTCGGGCTTGACGGCTAGCGCTCTCGCGAGGTCGATTCGTCTTCGTTGTCCAGCGCTCAGTCCGTCAGGGTATGACCGTTCGATCTTGTCTAATCCAAAGAAAGCGAGAGCCTCTTTGATTCTTTCATCTCGCTCTTTTCTCGGGACACCGGCTAATGAAAGGGCTAGGTGCAGGTTTTGCGAAACTGTCATCTGCGGAAGTGCGGTGGGTCGCTGAAACACGGCGGCGGTCTTAACCAAGCCGCACCGTTTTACGAAGGACTCTCGTGTAACGTCGTGGTCGCGGAAGCTTACCGACCCGTGAAAGGGTTTCTCCAATCCCAAGACGACATTCACGAGTGTCGATTTTCCCCAACCAGAACCGCCGAGGACTGCAAGGAAGTCTCCTTGATCAACCTTCAAAGAAACGCCCTGATCGTAGAGCCGCAGAACCCCTCTGACTGAAGGGTACTCGACTACCACTGACCTGGTTTCGATCACGGATGTCATTGTAGCTAGCTCTTGTAATTCTCTACGAACGAAGAAGATCGTATTCTGCGAAGGCTCGGGAGCGAGTAGAACAGGCCTCCTGCGAGCAATAGGATGACCCCGGTTAGGATTAGTTCGGGGATCGAAGTCGCTGTAAGGAATCCTCGGAATATTATTGGAGAGAATGCTACCAGAGCGATGATCGCTCCTCTAATGAAATAGCGGAGAAGAATCTGCCAGCTGGAGCCTCCGTAAGCAAAGAGGGCTAATTCCTCCCTTGTTTTTCGAGTCGTGGTGGAGATTGACGCTAGAGCGCACGTCGGAGGAACGACTAGGAGGGAGAGCCAGGGCCGCGAGTTGAATGGAGAGGGGCTTATTGTTGCTATTGAGGCTTCGAGAGCCACTATTCCCATTACTAGGATTGCGAGTAGGTCCGTGGCTTCGCGTGGGATAGCGCCGGATAGGACGATCGGGGACCAGGATGGCTTTTCCAATTAAGGTCGACCTTCTATTCAGGGCCTGCCATGGACCGGAGGAACATTCCCAATCGTCCCTCGTCATAGGTCCTGATGACTGAGGAGGCGAAGTCGATGTCGAGGTTCATTGAGCGGAGCTTGGATAGAACGGCGTTCACGTCTTCCTTGTTGCGCGCGACTATGAAGACGAGTCCCTCCGGAGTTCCGAGGGAACTGATGACGTTGAGGGTCTCTGGAATCTCGCATATTTGTTTCAGGATGTCTTCCCTGGATGGGGTGCTGGGGAAGTTGGCAGCAACGATGACCTGTTCTGAGAGACCGAGTTTTGAAAAGTCGATCAGGGTTGTGTACTCACGGATGATGTGTGCGTCTTCCAATCGGTTGACCCTGTAGGCTATTACGTTGGGGTGGAGTGCGAGTTTTCGGCCTATCTCAACGTAGGACTGTTTGGAGTTCTCCACGAGCTCCGCGAGGATGCGTAGGTCAGTTCCATCAAGGTTCATGTCTTTTCATCCTCTATGATGCCTTGAATGATTCGTCCCAGTCGAAGTAGCGCTTGATGATGTTCTGTGAAACGCTTGGCCGTCGGCCAACGATGATGGTTTCGAAGTCTTCCATGGTAATCGGGTCCGGAATCGCGTTGAGATCATTAGCGGCGCCACGCTGGAAGAAGTCGCGAACCACCTTGATCTGGGTGGACTGGAATAGATCGCGAATGTCCCCCCCAGAATACCCCTCGGTCCTACGGGCCAGCTCGGCGAAGTCGACGTTGTTCTGGAACTTCAGGTTTAGAGAGTATATCTGGAACATGTCCATGCGGGCTTTGACGTCTGGGAGCGGGACGTAGATTCTCTTCTGGAATCGTCGGATGAACGGCTCGTCTAGGACCCAGGGCTTGTTTGTTGCGCCGATGAGGTAGACATGTAATTTCTTATTCTTGTCAAGGATGCCGTCCATCTCTTTGAGGAATTGGTTTCTGACGCGGACCTCTCCGCCGACCTCTTCTCCCCTGACGCCCATCAGCGAGTCGATTTCGTCGATGAAAACGATCGCGGGCTGTCCGTTTTCAGAGACTTCTCTTGCCTTAGTGAATAGTTGGGAGACGTTTCGCTCGGATTCTCCGAGCCATTTTGACATTAGGGAGGCGGCGTCGGCGCAGAAGAACATCCCTTTGATCTCGCTCGCAATGGCTGCGGCGAGGAGCGTTTTTCCGCAACCCGGAGGCCCGAAGAAGAGTATTCCTCGTGGCCACCCAAGGGGAAACAGGTCTGGTCTTCGGACGGGGAAGATGATCGACTCTTCGATTGCCCTTTTTGGCCTCTCTAGATCCGCAATGTCGCTCCAGCTGATGTCCGGTTTCTCGGTTAGAACCCACTGGTCGAGCTTGATGGTCTTGGAATCTCGGGTCTCAGTGGAATCCATGGAATGAGCTATCGGCTCATCGGATTGGAGTTCTTGGATTCGTTTCTTGTATGCCTCTACGTGTTCTGTGTAGACTTTGTTTTGAGGCGCGGCTGGGTAGAGGGAGCATAGCTTGAGTAGGACCTCGATGGCTCGTTGGTATTTTGTGGCGGCGAGGCGTTTGGAGCCTTTTCTCTCGAGCTCGATGGCTTCTTTCGCGTATTTTACTGCCAGCGATTCCAGTTCTTCTGATGCTGAGATTTCTTGTCCCTCCTTGTGACACTGAAGGGCTTGGACGGGAGCACTTGTCTCCCGTCTTAGTCCATGACTATTTTTCCGTCATCCTTGAGCCGTTGTAGAGAGCGTCTGATGTCATCGCTTGGGACCAGCAACTCTGCAGAGCAATTGTTGAGACTCAACTCGCCATTGTGCGATTTGATGTAATCAAGCAGCTTGTCTTCCAGTGGAGCCTCTTCTGATCCTGAAGTGGTGATCGCGATGGGGATTCTTTGTTCGGTTGCGCGGGTTGCGGCTTCTGGAAGGGGTTGGCGAGCTTCAGGTAGCGGTAGTTCTGGGAATCGCTCTTTCATTTGTTGGGATGCGATGGCGCTGGATTCTTCGAGGACCTTGCGTGCCTCACCGCTTGAGGCGCTCATGTCGAATCCTTGGTCTTCGCCGACTTGGCCGGTTTCCATGCTCATGTCGCTAAGCATGTTGTTGACTTCGCCGAGCTCGTTGGCTACTTCGGGGATGACGCCAGCGATTCTACCACGGGTCTCGCGAACGACTCCTATGACGGGAGCAATTTGGGCCATGATGTCGCCAAACTCTTCGACTGTTTGCATTCGGAGGATGACGCGTTCGAGGGCTAGTTCACTGCTGAGTGTGAGATGAGCCATTTTCCGAATCTCGGCGCACTCGTTGGCGTAGAGGGCTGCGTGAGCCGTGTCCTTGGAAAGCTGTGCACCGATGCAGCGTTGGAACATTTCCTTGTCGCGCTGCTGGAGCCTGGCTGACATATGCTCCAGTTTTTCTTTCTGGGATCCGAGTCTGAACAGAGCTTGCGCTATGCGCTCTTTCAATGGAATAGGATGGACTCTCTCCTCGAACTTTCGGAACAGCCCTTGAATCCTCCTAAGTCTCCCTCACGTGAAGTACTAGAACGGGGTCTCTCGAAGGGGAGGTTGTCGTTGTTGGTTGAGGGACTTGAGATATTGGTTGGGGTTGTTGTGCAGCGGGTGGAGCTTGGGTGCCGTCGAGTTTCTGGAGGTAACTGTAGATTGACTCGACGTCTTTCTTCTCTGCCATTGCTCGGACGAGGCCGCTGTCGATGGCGTCGCTCGCTGCTTTGTAATTCATATCGTCGAACTCGCCTGAAGCGTGCAACATTTTGTTGCCAGCGAGGTGAGTCTGCAGCTGTCGCAGTTGTGTGTTGAGGGTGCTGGTTCGTTGACTGAGAGTATCAATGATCTCCTTTCTCTTGCCTTTGAGCTCGTTGATCGCGTCCTCGTGTTGTTTCCTTAAATCCTCGTAGACGTCCTTCTGGATGTCGCCGACACTGAAGAGCTCGTCAAGGGCTCGCAGGCGTCTGGTTACGATGTCGAATTCTTTGCGGAATTCCTCTGCTTCGACCTTCCAAGCCGGTGCGAGGACGAGGGTGTCGCCGGTTATGGCGACCCTGTCGCCGGGGCACTGAAGGAATTCTCCGTTGCCCTCTTCTATTCCTACTCCGGTTACCTCGTCTCTGAGGTTGGCGGAGATGCCTACGACTTTGCCGAAGGCTCGGCCGTAGGGGTCTTGGAGGGTTCTGCCGAGGAATCTTCGGACTTGTTCAAGTGTTATCGGCATGATTTTGCACCAAAAAATGTTGGCGAAGTTACTCCTACCTTGGAATCACTGTCTCGTGTTCTGCGACGGCGGTTGGAGAGGGTAACTCCGGGAACTTCTCACGCATCCGTGTCTCTGCTATGGTGTTGGCTTCAGAGATGATCTTTGAGGCTTCTGGACCTGATGCTTCTAGGTCGTAGCCTTGTCCTGTTGCTTCGCCGACTTCCATGACTACGCTGTTTAGTGTGTCAGAGATCTCACCTAGTTCGTATCCGACTTGTGGGATAACTCCCGCGATCTGGTTCTTGATTTGGTGTACAACTCCAGCTACTGGGCCCATCATGGCTGCGACATCGCCGAATTCCTGGATTGTTTCTAGTCGTAGTACGACTTGTTCGAGTGCGAGTTCGCTTCTGAGTGTGACTTTGGCGATTTTCCGGATCTCAGCGATCTCGTTGGCGTACATTGCGCTTCTCATTGTG
>VBBE01000003.1 GCA_005884605.1 Candidatus Bathyarchaeota archaeon | reverse complement strand
CCCACTGGACGTCCCCGTGCTATGTCCTAGACCAGGCTAGACTACGGCCGCACGGACCACCGCGTCTACCCGTGGGTTCATCTATCTTACGATTCGAAGCCAGCCGTGTTTGAACGGTTTCCTTCCGAACAAGGGTTTAGACGCGAGCCGAAAACTGCCGAGATTACAGTGTTGTCAATACATCCCCACGCAAGCCGCGCAGCACGCTGTCTCTCAGAGCTTCTAGGCACCTACATGCTCGTCCTCATCGGACCCGGGACCGTCGCAGCCGTCTCGCTAGCTCAAGGCATCACTACTTTCGAGGCTCTTCTCATCATCGGATTCGCATTTGGAGCGACAGTTGCTCTTGTCATCCTTCTGCTCGGCAGAATTTCCGGAGCACACATAAACCCAGCGATAACGCTCGCCCACACGATCGCCGGAAAAACATCCCTGGAAATGTTTCTCCCGTATATTTCATTCCAACTTCTAGGCGGACTGCTGGGGGCATTCACGGTAAAACTCATTTTCAGCCAATTCGGATCCTCAGTAGACCTCGGCGCCACGAAACTGGCTACGGACGTGAGCCCTTCTGTCGGCGCGTTACTGGAGACCGCAGGGACATTCGTGCTGGCGATGTCAGGATTCGTAGCCTCATTACGAGTTCACAAGAAGCCGGGAGAGGCTGCACTCATCGGATCGACCCTATTCGTGATTATTCTTGCGCTGGGTCGGCTGACCAACGCCTCACTTAATCCAGTCCGAAGTCTCGGACCAGCCCTCGCGTCAGGGTATCTGACGAATCTCTACGTTTACTTGATTGGACCCTTCGTAGGGGGTTTAATTGCCGGACTAGTATTCAGGTTCTTCGAGAGAGCCAGAAATGGCCAAGGGTCCCGTACTGTTTATCTGTGTTGAGAACGCGGGACGAAGCCAGATGGCCGAGGCCTTCGCCAGAAAGCATGGACTGAACGCCCAGAGCGCAGGGACCATTCCTTCCTCGAAAATCAACCCAATCGTAGTCCAAGCGATGCACGAGCGCAACATCGACATCTCGAACAACCATCCAAAGACTCTCACACCAGAAATGATTGAACAAGCAAGCCTTGTCGTGATCATGGGCTGCTCCATCGAAGAAGCGTGTCCGAAACCGATCATTGCTCAGATGCAGAAGAAGCTGATCGAATGGCACCTGAAAGATCCAAAGGGTAAGCTGTTGGAAGAGGTGAGAAAGATTAGGGACGAAATAGAGAGCAAGGTCCGAGACCTTTCCACGTCAACAGAGGTTCTTCACGCTATGTCTAGCTGAGATCCTCGTTACAAATTTGTGCACGCGATGCGGACAGTCCCTAGACGAGATGGTCAGCTCAGTCTCAAGCCTCTTCGAGCATTCCATAGAAACTGTTAATAATTGAACGACCGGCGTAGAAGCTTCTCCACGGGGAAATGGGTCAATGTCAGATATGACAACCCAAGAAACAGAGAAACCAGAAAAGAAAGTTTCGCGAAGAGAATTTCTAAAATACGGAGCAGTAGCGGCGGCGGTCGCAGCCAGCTCTGCCACAATCCTAGGGTCGATCCCAGAAATCCGACAAGAAACCGTTACTCCTACCAGGCTTCCTCAGACTGGGCCCGCATCGAGTATCGAAGAGATAACCATCGCCCAGATCCAGTCAATGTTTGCAGCCGGGACCCTAACAGCCAAATCCCTCGTTAACAGTTACTTGTCCCGCATCACAGCGCTCGACCAGAACGGCCCACAACTCAACTCAATCCTTCAAGTCAACCCAGACGCACTTAACATCGCAGGCCAAATCGACCAGATGCGTCAATCAGGAACCGTCCTAGGTCCGATGATGGGAATACCGATCCTCTTGAAAGACAATGTGGATACTCATGATCAGATGCAGACAGCTGCAGGCTCCCTCGCACTAGTCGGGACACCAGCACTCCAAGACTCAACGGTCGCTGCGAATCTTAGAAAGGTGGGTGCCATAATACTCGGAAAGACGAACCTAAGCGAATGGGCCAACTTCCGCTCGTTCTTCTCGTCCAGCGGCTGGTCCGGACGCGGAGGCCAATGCAACATGCCCTACGCCCTCGACCGGAACCCGTGCGGATCCAGCTCGGGATCAGGAGCAGCAGCATCAGGCAACCTCACCACAGTCTCCATCGGTACAGAGACAGACGGGAGCATCGTCTGTCCCGCGAACCACAACGGTGTAGTGGGCATCAAGCCTACCGTCGGACTGGTCAGCCGTGCAGGAATCATACCCATCTCGCACACCCAAGACACAGCGGGTCCACACGCGCGGACGGTATTGGATGCGGCGATTGTTCTTGACGCGATCGCTCAGCGAACACCCGACCCAGGAGACCCCGCGACAAGCACAAGCCCGATAGGCAAGCAGGGTCAAAAACGACCGAAGCTACCGGCCAGCTATGCAGCGTTCGTCAACACTAACGGGTTAAACGGCTCAAGAATCGGCGTTTCCCGGGATTTTGAAGGGTTCAGTCCAAAGCTAGACGCAGTATTCGAACAGTCATTAACGGCTATGACGAACGCCGGTGCGATTCTAGTGGACGTGTTCTTCCCGCATTTCTCGGACCTTTTCAGTGGGCTCAATGAATTCACGGTGCTTCTCTTCGAGTTCAAGACCGACATACAGAACTATCTTGCAACCAGGACCGGCGTGCCAACGGCCAGTGGGACAGTAGCGGATCTAATCGCCTTCAACACAGCTCATGCAGCTCAAGAAATGCCCTTCTTTGGACAAGAGATCTTCGAACTCGCGGAGACGTTCAGCTCGGACCCTAACGCAACACAACCCTTGGGGATGTCGTACAATCAGGCAATCGCAGCGGACATACTGTTTGGCGCCACGGAGGGCATCGACATGCTCTTGAAGGAATTCAATCTCGACGCGATAGTGGCCCCAACGGATAACCCGTCGTGGCCGACGGACTTGATCAACGGCGACCACTTTGTGGTAGGCAGCTCGTCGCCGCCGGCGATCGTTGGTTATCCTAACATCAATGTGCCGATGGGCATGACCTTCGGCGTCCCGGTCGGAATATCTTTCTTCAGCACAGCCTTCAGTGAGCCAACTTTGATCAAGCTAGCATCTGGCTTCGAAGCAGTGACACACGCAAGGCAGGTGCCACAGTTCCTCCAGACGCTACCCTTCACAGAGCCAAATCCAACTCCAGGCCGTCGCCACCCACGGACGAAACCAAC
Organism: Candidatus Bathyarchaeota archaeon; assembly: GCA_005884605.1. The sequence goes on along the minus strand of VBBE01000003.1, from coordinate 7,105 downwards.
AGCAGGCCCACTAGTAAGTCACCTATAGCCAAAGTATGGGACGGGCGACTTGGGTGAGTCGTTTGTCCCTTCCCTTGTTTTTCTCCGTGTAAGATATTCGGACAACTTGTATGTTCGACCAGAGCGCGTCAGACAAAGACGGGTATGGGCGTGGGAATTAGGCACTATGAAAGTAGTCTGACAAAATCATAGGCGCAACTTCCTCTCAAGACGTTCGCTGGCAGTGAAGTTTACCAAGGGACCGTTCGCGAGATAGTTGTTGCTTATTATCGCGATATCGCCGCTGTCCGTCTTGACCCAGGTCGCCCTCAAGCCTATCTTCACGACTTTGCCTTTCACTCCACTGTACTCGATTGAGTCGTGAAGTCGTAGGACTCTATCTGATAGTATCAAGATTCCTGAGATTATGTTACTCAGAGTATTCTGTAACGCCAGGGAGATCGCTAATCCTGCTATTCCAGAGAGGTCAGAAAAGAAAATATTGACCCCAATCCCGTGACAATGACAAGCCACGCTGTCACAAAGACAACCCAGAGAATACTCAGTCCCTCGCGAACATTCCTGATTAGGTCCGCGGATGCACCCGCTCTCTTGGCGCCCCTCGTGATGAGCCTGATCAGTAATTCGGAAACGAGCCAGGATCTGGCGATGACCGCACCCAATTCGGCAACGAAAACTATTGTTCCATTATCAACCAAAAGCGCTCGCCCATCGCAGTCCGTGGCCGCTCATATTCAATTGCCTTCAACTCTCTCCGCCATTATTATTTTGGGATTCGATAAACCCTAATTAGAACTCTGAAACGGAGTCGTTCTGGTCTTGTCTTCCGAGAAGAGGCTAAGGTTCAGAATCCGAAAAGGGGATTTTGAAGTCGAGCTCGAAGGAGATCACGATTACGTAAGAGAGCGATTTGAGGATCTGGAAAAGTCTCTCGGACCGACAGGTAGCTTCATTCTCGCGCCACAGCCCTCTGCCAGTCCGACCCTCTCTTCAGAACAATCAGTGGGCATCGCGGGCATTGTCGAGTTTACTTCCGAAGGGAAACCCCATCTCACGGTTCCCGTCGACACCCTCTCCGCGAAAGAAGCCATATCACTAGTGATGTTCTCCATGCACCCCAAGCCATTGGGAGACGATGATCTCAGTTCTCTGCTGAGTTCTTCATGGAAGACTACCGGTGAGAGTATCGTCAGAGCCAGAATCAGTGAATTGCGACGAGAAGGCAAGGTGATAACAGAACGAGGAAACTATGTACTCTCAGGCGCTGGAGTCCAGTGGATCCAGAACGACATCCTCCCCCGCCTCCAGAAGATTACCTAGTCTTGGACAGCCAGATACTGCGGGCCAGTCCTTTCTCAGTCATTCTATAGTGGAATCTCCCGGACCGCCGGGTCCTGGCGAGTAGACCCTGCCTTGAATATCGTAAAAGAGCCATCCCTACAGCCTTGTCAGACAGTTCGACCTTCATGCCCGATAGTAGACTACGGACCCTCTGGCTATCCAATTCGCCCGAGGCTTCGAAGAGGCTCAGGACCTGTATTTTCAGCTCATTGTAGTCCATGCCAGTGCGGTTCGAAGAAATCTATGGGAGATAGATGAAGGTTCGGTCCCGGAATTACCGGTCATCTTAGCAGTTTCCATGTTCGGCTACGAGTAACACCTTGTAGTTCAGCCCGACTTCTATCTTGAGCCGAAATACTTTCACTTTCATTCCCAACTCTGAAAGTAACACCTTGTCCAACGATCTTCGGGACCGAAAAGCATTATATCTCGACTCTGAGAACAGCACGGGCAAGAAGAACGATGTCAAGGTTAGAAGTACTGGAGCGTAAGGCCAAGCCTGAGGAAACCGCCGCAGCCATAGAAGTCGTCCTAAAGCATTCAGGCGTAGAGAATCGAATCATCGGCAGTCCAGAAACGGTTCTGCGAGAACTCCTCGTCTACTTCTCGAAAATCTACCCTTCCATTGATCTCGTCTCCAAACTCGTGCTATCCGTTGACAGTGTAGAATTCCTTCAGAGCTGCGCTGGAGTGCTTGCAGTGTCTCCGGAAGGCTTAGTCGTTCTGAAGGACCTGAGGGAACTCAAAGACAAGGAACTCATGATGATCCACCTCGCAGGATCACGCCTGCAACATCAAATGGGCAAGAAAGAGAGCGATACTCTGTCACTGGACGAGATCACTAAGACTACGGGACGTTCAACAGGCACTGTAGCTGGAAGGCTTAGCGAACTCTGCAACGAACAACTCGTCGAGCGAGTCGGCAAAGGCTCCTATCGACTCACGACAATGGGTACTAGAGTCGTCATCAAGAACCTGATGCCGCGGGTTGCGCAGCTTCCTGAGAGGTAAGAAAAAATGCCAGAACAACCCAAGATCAAAGTTCAGATAGAATGGGGAGACATCAAACACACAGCCGAAGGAGACCTCGAAACTGTCGTCCGTGAAGTCATGCAATTCGCAGCCAAAGTCCTCCCAAACTACTCACTAGCATCCAAGCTGACCTTCTCACCAGACTACTCGTCGATGGTTGATGACCTGTCCAGCGCAGTCCAGCTGACCCCAGAAGGAGAAGCCGTCCTGTTAAAACTGGAAATGTCAGCGGAAAACTCCATCGCCATGGTACTCCTAGCAGCCAGAGTCGCTCACGCCGTCGGCACCCGGCCCAATGTAGAGATGGCCCCCGAAGCCATCAGCCGAGCAATCGGAAAAGCAGTGAAGACAGTCCGGAACACTCTGGCAATGATGACAAAAACCGGACTCATCGACAGGACGAGCGATGGAGCCTACAAGCTCAGCATGCAAGGAATACGGAAGGCCCACGAGATTGCAAAGGGCCTCACCGCAAGAGCTGCGTCATCGCCAGCTCAGAAAACGGTGACTGCATCAGGATGATATGGAAACTGGTGCGGGGACAGACGGGAAAGGGGGCTTTCCCGCCTGAAACTGGGGGAATCTAACCTTGCTCCACCGCACCCAAGAGACTACTGAGCCTCTTCAGCAAATAAAAAGCATACCGGAGGTCATCGGACTACCAGCCATCCCCGAATCCCTCGTAGAACTATCTACCCGGTCAATGCAATCACTCCAAGGATCAAAATTCAACCCGCGACCAGTCTCGCTTGTGGAAATGGGGGTCGACGACGCCGATTCTGAAGAGAGACTCGAAATTGGAGGCTCCATAAACTCATCAGGACTGAAACGCTGCGCCATCAATCCCGCGAAAGATTTCGTCCCCGTAGTTGCTTGCGACGCGTCAAGCGTCAAGATCGGCGAAACCGAGACCGGGATGATCTTCGCTATCCGTGCAGTTGGTGTTTGGAGACAAAGGAGCAAGATTCTCTATACCCGATGGGGGCCCCTACTTTTTCACGTTCCAAACTCTGAAGATGTAAGCCAGTATCGCGAAGATGAGTCGCGAGCCTTCGGCGGATTATCACTCAAGACCCTACGGGTCCTCACCCGACTCCGAAACCATGTTGAACGCTGGACCCAGGAAGTCCTGTCGGAATCGCTACACGGCGGAATACTATTGATCGACGGATCTCTAACCGCGGGCACTCCAGATAACCCCGCAGCCCGAGTGAACAAGATTCTAGCCACAGCCCGTCAGAATCACTCCATTGTAATCGGCATATCCAAAGCAACATCGCTGACTGTCGGAGGAAGAAACATTCTCGGACTCACAAGCGACAAAGACGGTCCCCACCTAATCGACATCAGCTCTCTAGTTGAGAGTGAGTATCCCCCTTACCCTGTAAGATTCCTTGGCAGAGTATACGTAGCAAAACTATCCAGCGATGGATTCCTCTTCAGAACCGACATAGATCGAGAATCAAGTCAAGAACAAGCCCAACAAGCGCTCGACCGATTAGCGGGCACCGATGTGATCTTTCACGGTTACCCAGAGACTCTGAGAATCGCCCACATTTTCAGCACCTTCACGGCCAACGAGATTCTAGCCGTCCAACGATTCGTAGCATCAAATCATCATATCACACTACAATCCCGTCCCAGCCTACGACGATCACTCTTCGGACCATTCGGCACCAGCAGGTACGTGGCCTAACCATGCGAATCTACCGGAAGGAAGGAGATCAGGTTCAGCTGATCGCCTTTCCCGACGAGCATGTCCAGCGAGGAGATTATTTGTTGATTGAAGATCCTGGATTGGCCAAGGGACTGCTCGTCCAAGTAATCGACCTACAATATGCTAATGTCCCTGGAATCCTGGAAGACATCCTCCGAGACGTCATGACGGACGGCGAACTATCCGGGGAGGATATGGATCCCCTCAACATTTCCAGCGAAGTAGACGCGCTGAAAGATACGCGGCTGGCAGTCTGCAAGATCAGAGGAACAATCACGGGCGAAAAGGACCTCTCACCCACCACATCATGGCTTCCCTCCCGAACGGCGTCCCGCATACGCGCCTATCCAATCAACCGTCTAATCATGAACGGCGGAAAGATGCCACTCAAGGTCGGCCATAACGACGGCGACCCTGTCCAAATCGATGCCGGCGGACTCGACGGGGGCCTAAACATCATCACCGGCCGCAAAGGCACAGGCAAGTCACACCTCGCCAAACTACTACTCCTCTCTATGAGCGGACTCGGAGCACCCTGCATCGTTCTAGATGTAAATGGCGAATACGTCAACCTCCACAAATCCAAGGACGGACGCTTATCCACGTCGAGGCTCACGGTGCTTGCGCCTCGAAGCGGAATCAACTTCGCCCTCGCCAAACTCGGGTTCCGAACAATGGCAGGAGTCCTAAGCAACGCTCTGGACCTCCCAGCAACCTCGTCGAAAGTATTCAGCACGATCTGGCGAGACTTAGAGTCAAAGGGGGACCTGACTCTACCAAATTTGATCCAGACCGTCCAGTCATGGAGCTGCCACGAAAGCGTTAGAGAAGCACTCACCTCACGGCTACAAGTGCTACTGGAATCCGGACTCTTCTACGACGAATCCAACCCTCTAACTGAGGAAAAAATTCTTCACGCTATCGACGGCGGAGGAATCCTCGTTGTCAACCTGAAGAACCAGAGCCACACTGTCCGACGAATAATCGTCGAGATCTTCCTGGGCGAACTAACAAAGATTCTGTCTTCGAACTGGCTACGAGCCGCCTTCCTCTTCGCCGAAGAAGCCCACCTCTACCTAAGAGACACATACTGGGACGACATTATCACGAGGATGCGTCATATCGGGCTTTTCACGACCTTCATCACAAACCAGCCCGACACAGTCCAAGAAACCATCTACCGACAAGCCGACAACGTGTTCATCTTCAACTTCACCAACGAACACGATATTGAGACGATCGGGAAAGTAGCAAAGTCAGACAGTGAGACAATTCGCTCTCTAATCAGAGGAACACCAGCGCGACGATGCCTACTTCTCGGAAATGTTGTCCATGACTTGCCCTTGATGGTCGACATAGAGGCTCTAGATGTCCGAACGATGGGAGAGACAAGGCTGTTCTTCTCGTAGCGACAGTAAGCCAGCTACTGTCCCGTCATCATATTCCAAGTGACGGTTGTAGAATAAGCAGGTTTCGTCTGGACAGAAGCCAGCGCTTTTGTTAGAGATTTCAAGTGTCCGTACCCTACTACAGCAACTACCTGACCATGGCTGGAATACATGATATCTCGAATTCTAGCCACCATGAACTCCTCCCGGGCATCGAGCAGAATCTTACTCAACTCAGGATAGCGCATTCGAAACAGCCGAAGCTGCTCCTCCAAATTCTCCGTCAGCTTCGACAAGTTGAACCCGCCGAAGGGCAAGAGCGCGATACTGACCAGGGAATCGACGCCCAGCCTCACCTTCTCCCGCAAAGGAAGCTTGCGAAGAGATCCAACTGTCATTCCAATTGGAAGATCAACAAAAGCCACTCTCGCCCCAATGGCCTTGGCAGCCTCAGCTGCACGGAGCATCTCTTGCCCCGGAGGAGAACCCGTCATCTCTCCGGTAAACCTCTCCAACAACATCATCGCCACGAATGATCCGCCACCACCGCGGCCCGAGGATTTGCTGGGGTTCTCAAGCGCCATGAGTCTCCCCTCATCCAGCTCCAAAGCAACTACCTCCGGCTTGAGTTGCAGAATCGTTTCCCGTGCAAAGCTGGCGCTCTTAGGGTCCACGTGAATCGTCCCTATCAGGCTGAGACGATCACTCACCTTCTCAATGGCCGACGAGTCTGCAACCGTCCCCGATTTTTTCTTCTTCAATCCCTATAAGGCGGTCAATCTACCTTTCCATAAGTTCCAGTTATCCAGGCACGGCGAGGTCCCAAGAAGTGAGCGAGATCGACAAGCTCGACGACGAACGACAAAAGCTGAGAATCGAACAATCAAAGAGCCTCGACCAGCTTAACGAAACCAAGAACAGACTCCAGAAGGTCAGGGACGAACTACAGAATCTGCGCAAGACCCGGGACGGTCTGAACGACACCGTCCGAGCGCTCAAGCAAACTCGGGACAGGCTCCGAGACACGTCGCGCGAGAAACTCGCAACTCTTCGAGAACTTCTCAAGAAAATGAGTGACCGACCCCATGCTTCAATCGCGGAGAAGGAGCTAGCAGCGTTGGAATGGCAGGTCCAAACCTCACCGCTTGAGAAGGACGACGAGAAACGCTTGATGACGAAAATTAGGAGCTTAGAGATCCGCGTAACGGGCTACCACAAGGTCCTCAAGCTTAGAGATGATATCACGAAACAACGAGAAGAAGCCGACCAGATGCATGCGCGAATCCAAGAATTGGCTGCGGAAAGCCAGAAGCATCACGCGGACATCGTCCAACTGTCCGAAGCCTTCCAGACACTCAGACTCAGACGTGAAGAACAGCAGAAGACACTCGACGACCTCAAACGGAGAACAGCCGAGACAAATCAGAAATTCCTACAACTAAGAAATACTTTGACAGATGACGAGAAGAGAATTCAGCGTCAGAAGGGAGAGGCACTCAAGGAAGCTCTAAAGGACACGGCTCAGAAGAAGCTCGTTAAAGGCGGAAAGCTGACGCTACAAGAACTCAGTGTACTCTACGAAGGTCCAGAAGAATGAAGCGTCCCATTGCCATCATCGGCGGCTCAG
>VBBE01000142.1 GCA_005884605.1 Candidatus Bathyarchaeota archaeon | reverse complement strand
TGTGGCCTCGAAGGTTTCTCCGAGACACTTCTCATACAATGACGTATTGGAAGCGGCGAAGAGCAGCTTGAAGAGGCTCGGATTGAAGCAGATGGATCTCTACCAGTTGCATTGGCCGAACCCGAGGATTCCTCTCTCAGAGACGATGCGAGCGATGGAGAAACTTGTTGGTGACGGCATCATTAGTCATATCGGGGTAAGCAACTTCTCGGTCGAGCAGATGAAAGAGGCGCAGGAATCGCTCTCTCACGAGAAAATTGTCTCTAACCAGGTCGAGTTCAGTCTGATCGATAGAAGTGTGGAGGCGGGAATCCTTCAGTATTGCCAGAAGGAAGGCTTGACCGTGATCGCGTACAGTCCCCTTGGCCAGGGAAAAATTCCAAGAGGAAGAGGTTCATCGTTCAAAGTCCTGGACGAGATAGCGGAGAAACTGGGTAAGAGCAGAAACCAGATAGCTCTAAACTGGGTCCTACAACATGACTCTGTAGTTGCGATTCCCAAGGCAGCTGACACGGATCATGTCAAAGAAAATGCTGAGGTAGCTGAATGGAAGCTGGGCAGCGAAGATTTTCAGAGACTGGCTAAAGGGTTCTCCTAGACGCTTCGGGTCCATTCTATTCGAGAGGTTCGAGTATCTTCTTGAGTGAGCGTACGGGCGAGAGCAGAACCCAAAGAAACGCTAACGAGCCTCCTAGTATCGCTATTCCAATCGCGGTCCGCAATCCGAGAAACTCTCCCAGTAATCCGCCGGTGAGAGCGCCGAGCGGTATTGTTCCCCAGACTAGGAACCGCATTGTTGCGTTCATTCGTCCCTGTAGACGAAGCGGTACTATCGCCTGTCTCAAACTGACCTGGTTGACATTGTAAACTACCGTGGCGATGAAGCTTACGAACTGGCCTGCCATGATGGATAGCATGCTCCAGTTGACCGCAAACCCTCCAAGTGTAATCAAGGGAGATGCGGTCAGGGATCCGGACGTATAGTAAGGAATCGCCCCGAGTCCACCGATGAGTATGCTTCCAATTATCGCGGGTCCAACTCCAATGTTCTTTGCCGCCCTAGTGGAGATCGCGACTCCGACAAGAGCGCCGACACTTGCCACGCTGAATATGATCCCGGCTGTAACTCCCGCGAGGTTCTTGGAGACTCCAAGTCCAGCAGGGCTCGGCTGTATCAGGTAAAGTAGGAAAAGCGTGCCCAGACCGGTTGAGAAGAAATTGGATGTACCTGTGCAGCCTGCGATCATCCGAAGTCGTCTGTCGCCAAAGACGACGTGAAGCCCCTCCCGGATATCGGCCAATACCGAAGGCTTTGCGATCTCTCTATCGATCACCTCTTCATGTTCGATTCGTCCTAGTGCGAGTGCAGATGCAAAGAAGGAGGCTGCATCGATGGCAATGGCGATGGGCGCGGTGACTATGCTGATGATGATCCCGGCTATCGTGGGTCCAGCCACTTGGGCTGTGGATGCGCTAGCCTGCAGGTTGCGGTTTCCTTCCACCAGCTGATCCCTCCGCACGAGGGAGGGCAGATAGGATTGGTATGTGATGTCAAAGAAGACTTGTAAAAATCCGACAGCGAAGCTTATCGCGTATAGAAATGGAATTCCAAGTTTCGTTATGACTCCCAAGACGGCTGCAATTGGAATCAATGCGAGTATTGATCCACGAAGTATGTTGGAGGTGACCATTATGCGCTGCTTGCGATGCCGGTCAATCCAGACCCCGGCTAGGAGTCCGAACATCAACCAGGGTACGGATCCGGCGAAGTTGAGTATTCCCACCTGAACAGAGTCCGCGCTTAGAATGATGATGGCTGTTAGGGGCAGGGCTAGCCCGGTGAACTGGCTGCCGAATTGAGAGATGGTCTCTGAGGTCCAGAGCTTTAGAAAGTTGGCGTTCCGCCAAAGCGTCTCCTTCTGGACGATCTCTGTCTCCATGCCGAGCTAAGATGGAACTGTGTCTCTTAAGGGTCGCTCACATCACGTGGTTACAATTGACAGTCACGCGTAGTGACGACAACGATTAGTGATGATGAGAAATCGAAGATAGGTCGCGGGTTATCATTCGGCGTTGTAGACGAGGATTACGGGTTTTCCTTCGAACTTGTAACTGCTATCGATCCACGCCTTATGGCGTCCATACCTCTTCAACGTAGATTCGGTATGAGTCTTATCGCCATCTAATCGGTATCCTGTCCATGTTCCATCCTGGCTAGAATACTCCGGGGGCAAATCCGCACAGTTGTGTACGATGAAGGATAGAAGGTACGTGTTTGACGGCGTCTCCATATTGCAGACCTTGCCAGAGAATCTTTCTCTCTCTATCTTGTTTATCCTGACCCAGAAGCCGTTTTCCGTCTTTACCACGTGACTTGGCTTGTTTGAGTATTTGCTGCCGTCCTGATGGAATCGTATCTCGTATGATGGCTTCGCGTTGACCTTTCGTCCCTGGATAATCCCTCGCGCCTCCCTGTCGTCCGTGTAGATGGCAGGTAGAATGCCAAGCCGAGAACCCATGAGCAGCGCCTGGTAAGCAGCGGTTTTGGATGATGTCGTGAGCCTCCAAGTGTTTCCACGCTTGAACCCGTCTCCCTTCAGCCATCCTTCGAGGAAAGGTTGAGGATCGCGTTGTTCTATAATCCACGACGGGATCTTCTTATTCACCGCTCTACTACCGAACTCTTTCCTCATGAATTCGGCCAAAGCTGGTTTGGAAAAACGAACGAGCAGTCCAGTTCTGTGATGGTTTATTGAGCCCTTTACGCTCCAGTGCTTTTCCGCCATCTGAAGAATCTGCTCGGCGAGTTGTCGTTCTTTGTGTCCCAGTGCAAAGTAGACTTGATTGCCTGTTGAATATCCTTCGGCCATGTACAGGCCGAGGAGGTAGAGTAGTTCGGGATCGCCCTCTCTATTGCCTTTGAAGAGTGGGAAGAAGACCCAATCTCTCTCTGTTAGTTCTCCTGCATGTTTCCAAGTTTTCCTTAAGGATGGTCTCGCTTGAGGATTGTACCATTTTGATTTTTGCGGATTAGATTCGCAGGATAAGACCGGATGCTCTGGAGTCAACCGGGTCTCTGGAAGGAGGAATGGTTTTACGACTACAAGGTCGCCCGCATAGTCTCTCTCAGAATATCGAGATGGAATCTCGTAATTTCCGTTCGCGGATACTATCGAGTCTAGCTGCTCGCCCATTGATTCTATTCCGGGGTTGGTGAACACTGTGTCTCCCTTTGGTACACACCAAAAGGAGAATCCCTTGTCTTTGTATTTTTCGTAGATGTCTTTGAAGCTGCCGTAGTCTTGGGTGTTGATCCAGCGGTAGTAGTGGTACTTGTATCGTACTCGGATCTTGAATTTACTCGGATGGTTCTTTAAGCGTTTTTTTCTTTTCTTTCTTGATTCCATTGCCGTTGTTTGGCTCAGGGTGGCTCACCAGCTGTTTTTCCCATTCGTGAGCGAGCCGGATGAACACGTCCTTGCTAGGACACTTCAGCCGTTTAGTGTGGTACTGGACAAACCGGATGAAACTGTCAATGTCGTTATCTTCTTCGAAGTCAACTGTCAATATGTAGCGCGTAGCCGTCTCTCCTCTTTTACTATCCGTCTCGCCGAATAAGCCACGTTCACTGTTGAAGGTTAAGCGAATCGCAACCTGTGAACCGAGTCCACAGTACTATCGAATTACCCGTCACTACGAGACATTGCGAAGTGTTCGCTGGGCTAATGTCACACTAGGACAATAGTCCGATGGATTATTCTCTTTTCACAATAGCGAAAGTTATGGTGCGTCTGGTCTTGAAGCCAAGTTTCTCATATACGCGTATTGCTTGAGCATTCTCTGTGCCGACGTGAAGGAAAGGAGTCTCACCACTCTTTGTGATCTTTTGTATGAGGGCGGAGACAAGTGAGCTGGCATATCCACGGCCTCGGTGGTCGGGATGCGTGCAGACAGCGCTAATCTCAGTGTATCCAGGGAATCGGAATCCTTCCCCCGCCATAGCCACGAGTTGGCCTGCTTCGCGGATTCCGAGGTATGATCCCAGTTCAGGTGCTCGTTTGCGAAATCGACCGAGTTCGTTCAGCTCGGTAAGCTCGAGCATCTCATCGATTTGCGAAATGTTGAGATCCTCAGCGCTATGTTTCACCTCCGGGGGTACTGGGCCATTCCATACCATCTGGGCATTAGCAACGTACGAACAATGGTCCAGCCAGCGGGAAGGTCAGAGACCGTTGCGAAAGCGAGGGCGGTCGCTCCTGCTGGACCGAGCAGCTTGGCGAGTGAATGATAAGATTACAGATATTGATCGCGTGTCGCGGCAAGCGGAGCGACATCTATGGGGTAGCGTTTGGCTAGCTCGTTGCCCTCGGCAAAGGAAGCGTGGCTGGTAGAGAGAGCGTTCCATACTGGATTATCTAGTTGGCTCGACTGGTCCTGCTTCACGATCAAGCAGCTGTCAACGAAAGTACCAACGATGCTTGGGAGAAAAGAATATGCCTATTGACGTCACGTAGTTCTCCGCAAGGGATGGAGTGGCCAAAATCGGCAGAGCGTAAGAAACTCTCTTCACCGATGACCGAGGAATAACTTCAGCGGGCTACTGTTGGTGAACTGAAGCCCCATGAAGCCCCAATCATCCTCGTAGAATATGATCTTGCATGGCCCCAAGACTTCGCCCGCGAAGCAAAACGAACCAAAACTGCCTTGGGGAAACAAGAGATCTTGGTGGAGCATATCAGGTCAACTGCCGTGCCTGGGCTCGTTGCCAAACCGATTATCGCCATCCTTCTCGTAGTGGCTAACTCCGCAGACGAGCCATCGTATGTCCCTGCACTCGAAGCGGCGGGCTATGTGCTGCGGATTCGAGAGCCTGATTGGCACCAGCATCGCCTCTTCAAAGGTCCTGACACCAACATCAACTTGCACGTCTTCACAACGGGATCGGAGGAGATCCGAAGAGTTCTGATACTTCGAGATTGGCTGCGGACGAATGAAGCCGATCGTCAACTCTACGCCCGCACCAAACAGAGCCTAGCGAGTAGGAAGTGGAAGTATGTGCAGAATTATGCGGACGCAAAATCCGAGGTCGTCAACGCGATACTTGCGAGAGCACAAGTGTCAGGCAGATGAGAGTGGCTTTAGCCTCTTCTGGGTCATTGTTCCTTGAAAAGTGGTCTTCCACGGTAGACTACCAAGGTAGTGATGGCTAGTCCGATTATTGTTTGCAGCCACCAGAACGACTGGAGTAGTGACAAAGTCGCAGATGCATTGTTGAGGGGCGAGTAGTTGTTCGTGGCCGAACTGGTCGAGGTCTGACCGTTAGCACCAGAGGTGCTGTTGTCGGGTGGAGGGTGTTCCGATGGTGGTCTGTAGTCTCCGACCATCATTATGGCCTGGTAGGTATGCGATATTGTTCCGCTTGATGCTGTGATTGCCACGATGTAAGTGCCGACAGGAGTTGTCCTTACTGTCGAGACAACGCTGTTGTAAGCAAGACTAGCACTCGCCAAGAGATCGAAGGTGCTCGGCTGAAATGATACGGTGGGAGCATTCGAAATGTCCGGTGTGAGTTTGGCCGACAGGCTCACTTGACCTCTGAAACCTCCAAGGCTGACGAATTGTTCCGGTATTGTGATGTCTCTTTCTTGGAGGGTCGAGTACGATCCCCAGAGCCTAGTGGTGAAGTCAGGACTTGTGATTTGTGACACTGTGATCGGTATTACAAGCATATGGGAAATGGAACCGATCGTCGCTGTTATCGACAGATTGTAATTTCCGGGAGTTTTTCCGGGAGTTAGCTGGAGGTCCGTGTTCACACTTCCGTTTGGGCTGAGCGTCATCCCTGTCGAGAACCCTGCTCCATCGAGCCCCGTGCTTTGTCCAACCATAGTTGAAAGCTGAATTATGCCTTCGAATCCGTTCAAACTGGTAATAGTGAGCATCGTCTCGGCCCAGTATCCCATTGGAATGCTGACTTTGCCTGGATCAGCGGAAAGCGTAAAATCGGGAGTTATTGCAAGAACGGGTCTCGCTAGACCAACGGTCCCGAACGCCATCAGCGTCAGCAGTACGACAACGATTGTTCCAGAGCGGAAACCGTTTCGGAACCGCTTCGCCTCCTCTATTCAACCAGAACTAGAACCTTGCTCACTGGACACTTAAGCGCACTGTACACAAGTACACATACGCATGGGTTCTCAACCGCGAAGAAGGATGTCTATTTTGCTTCGATCGCGGGATGACTCTTCACAGGGAGGAAGAGGTGCATCTCTGCCTGGCTTCGATAGAACTCCAATGATGGACGGTTCGAGTCTACGTCATGAGTGCGAGCCATTTCTTCGACGAGACTGGGCAACTTGGAGAGGTGCTTCTCCCAGTCCATGAGTTTGCTGCGGGCGTACCATCCGCCCGGGATCGTTCCCGTCTCCAGCTGCATTTTCCGGGGATCGTCAGAATCGACCCGCACTACGCAGGCGTAGTACTCTTCTCCGTCAGGTGTGGGTTGGAAGGTGCCGTAGAACTTGCGACCCTTTATGGTCGGGAGCTTGGACTCTAGCAGGTTGAATGCTGCGGAGGGTCCCTTCCCCTTCATGTCGGCTCTGACGCGTAGGACGGGTATCTCTTGGAGCTCGACGTGGCTGGTCTCCATGGCAACTGGTTCTTCTCACGGACGCTGCTTATGAATTGAAGAGCTCGGTGGATACGTGGAGTGTCGTCTGCATCCAAGCCATTGCGTCTGATCGGTATTCCTGGACGAATGTTTGGTCATGGTCGCAGAGAGCTTATATTTGTTCGAAAGATTTGCCTCTTCCTGTGCGTTTGTAGAGGGCATGGTACTTGGAAACTGAAACCATCAAGCCCTCGAAGTATGAGCGTTTCAGGATAGAGACCAAACCGGCTCCGCATGTCTATCAGATTCCGAACAAGTTCGATGTGAGTGCGCGTAAGGTGCGGCTTGCGGCTATGCTGGTGCATGAGGCTTTCGAGTTCAAGCTCAACAAGGAAGTTGTTCTCAGTCGACCGTGTATCTACGGGGTTTTTGGGGGGCGGCTTGGCGGGTTCAAGCCGTTGAAGCACAAGTGTGTTGGGTGCATGAGGTGTGTCCAGGAGTATCCGCACATTATGACGGTGAAACAGTCGGATGAATACAAGAGGCTGGGCGATTCGTTCTGGACGCCTGAGGCTGTGTTTACGATATGGAATGAAGCATCAACCGGGAAGATCCCGGTTAAGGGGATGGGCTACAAGGGCGCATTTGGCGGAGAGGGGTTTGATGGGATATGGACGGACATGTCAGAGATCGTTCGTCCTACCAGAGATGGTGTGTATGGTCGCGAGTATATTTCGACCTGTGTCGATATTGGCAGAAAACCGACTAAAGTGGATTTCTCCAAGCTAGATCAGCCTCCCTCGACGGTGAAGGTTCCGGTTCCGATAATCTTCGACGAGCTACCTACCGGGAACAGGGGTGTTTGGGCTGCTGTTGGAACGGCGGCCGAGAAGCTTGGGACCATGTTTGTTTCCAGAGACCAGACGAGGGGTGATTCTCACAGGGAGAGGATGGTTCCGATTGTTGACGAGAACAGCATCTATGAAACTATAGAGAAGAAGCCGGCTGTTGTGGAATATGATGCTGAAGAGTCGGATTTGTTCGAGAAGCTGGCGAGACGGCTTCCGTCCTCGATTGTTATCGCGAGAATACCTCTCCGGGAGGACACTGGAATGGTTGTGTGCAAGCTGGCACGAGAGGGAGTGCACGGATTGCACTTGTATGCTGACTATCACGGTCAGGATTACTCGAAGGACCCCTTGCATCTTTCGGCTTCTCTGAAAGAGGCCCACCAGCAGCTAGTGAAAGAGGGACTCCGGGACCAGGTAACGATCATCGCGAGCGGTGGAATAACCTTGGCGGAGCATGTTCCGAAGGCGATTATTTGTGGGGCCGACCTTGTCGGCATTGATACAACTGTTCTCGTGGCTTTGCAAGCCGAGTTTCTTGGCGAGACTAGGGACAGGGAGAGCTACAAGCTGAGACCACGGAGGATCGATCCAGGTTGGGGTGCGCAGCGTCTTGTGAACTTGTTTGGAGTTTGGCATGATCAGCTAATCGAGATTCTCAGCGCCATGGGCATGCGCGACGTTAGACGGTTGCGAGGGGATATTGGCCGGTCGATGATGGACACAGAGCTTCGGGAGCAGTCGTTCAAGGGGATCGCATGGGCAACCAAGAACTGATCGTGGAAAAACATTCGGAAAGAATCCATCACGGATTAGAGGTTCTTCCAAGCCTCCGTCATGGTTTGCCGGCGGGGCTGGGGAACAAGCGCTGGACCGCGGAGCTGATACTGGCGACTTACGAGATGGCGTTGACAGGGGATCTGCCGAAAAATGATCTGGAGTATAAGATTGGGGATTCTGGTGGCGGTTTTGATGTTCTAGGATGGAAAAACGATGCTTTCGCTAAGGTTGATCAGGAAACTGTCGATCTTTCGATCTCACTGAACAAGAGAGGAGAAGGTCGGAAAATCGAGATTCCGTTGCCGATTTATGGCGGTGGGATGTCGTTTGGATCGATCAGTCTCAACTTCATGCTTGCGCGGGCGCGGGCTGCGAAGAAGATTGGGACTTACACGTCTACTGGTGAAGGCGGTTATCCGGATGCTATTGTTCCGTATCGTGATAATGTGATTACGCAGGTGGCGACGGGTATGTTCGGGGTTCGGGAGGAGACGATACAGTACGCGCCCATTGTCGAGTTCAAGTACGCCCAGGGCGCGAAACCGGGATTGGGCGGGCATTTGCTGGCTGACAAGGTGACGTCGGAGGTTGCGAAGATGCGGGAGTCATCGATGTTTACTAGTCTTTACTCGCCGTTTCCGTTTCATAGTGTCTATTCGGTGGAGGATCACAAGAAGCATGTTGACTGGATCAAGACTGTGAATCCTCGTGCACTTGTGTCGGTGAAAGTGTCAACGCCGACGGATGTGGACATGGTGGCGATTGGGAGCTACTATGCTGGAGCGAACATCATCCATATCGACGGTGGGTACGGTGGGACAGGGGCAGCGCCAGAGATCGCGAAAAAGAACATTGCGATGCCGGTGGAGTATGCGATTCCAAAGGTCCACGATTATCTAGTGTCGGAAGGGGTCCGAGACGATATTGTGTTGATAGCTAGTGGTGGTATCAGGACTGCTGACGATATTGCGAAATCAATTGCCCTAGGAGCGGATGGGTGTGTGGTGGCGACTGCTGAAGCGGTTGCTGTCGGTTGTACCCACTGCGGTAATTGCGAGAGGGGACGGGGATGCCAAGTCGGAATCACTACAACGGACCCAGAATTATCCCAATTCATCGAGCCCGAATGGGGCGAAGAGAGAATTGTGAATCTCTACACGGCTTGGACGAAGCGGTTAAGATCGATTCTGGCTGGTTTCGGGTTGAAGAGTGTCCGGGATCTGCGGGGAAGAAAGGATCTACTGGTGAGATACAAGTGAGAGAATTGGTTGGACAGCGGATTATTGATTCGAGAAGAACTCTGCCCTTTGACAGTGTTCCCGTCGGCAAGCAGGAGGCTGAAGGTGGATGCGGAGTTGTAGGTCTGGCATGTAATGCCCCGCTTGAAGGAAAATATCTCCTTCAATCTCTCATCCAGATGCGGAACAGGGGAAACGGAAAGGGCGGAGGAATCGCGGCTGTCGGACTGGTCCCGGAACAATTAGGGGTCTCTAAGAAAATCCTGGAAGAAGATTACATCCTGCAGGTTGCCTATTTGGACAGCTCAGTCAGAAAGAAAGTCGAGGACGAGCATGTTCTGCCTTTCTTTGTTGTTGATTATGAGGCTAGGGTGGAGGCGGTTGATGACTATCATTCGATTCCAGGTCTGGAGGTAGAACCTCCTGAAGTTTACAGGTATTTCGTAAAGATCAGAAAAAATGTTCTTGCAGAGTTTGCTCGTAGGAATGGTTTAGAGAGGCTCAAGGAAAACGAGGTAGAAGATGAATTTCTCTACCAGAATTCTTACCGACTGAATCAGCAGTATTACTCGTCGTTGGGCGAAAAGAAGGCCTTCGTGGTCTCCCATGGAAAGAACATGGTCGTGCTGAAGCTCGTGGGTTTTGGGGATGATGTTGTACGGTATTACAGGCTGGAGGATTTCAAGGCGCATGTCTGGATTGGTCATCATCGGTATCCGACGAAGGGCCGGGTCTGGCATCCAGGCGGCGCGCACCCGTTCGTGGGATTGCATGAGGCGTTGGTGCATAATGGTGATTTTGCGAATTATCATTCGATAATGGAGTATCTGGCCCAGCGGAACATTCACCCGTTATTCTTGACTGATACGGAGGTCTCGGTGTTACTGTTCGACCTTCTCAGCCGTGTCTACAAGTATCCGCTGGAGTGTCTGATCGAGGCTCTGGCGCCGACGACTGAGAGAGATTTTGAGATGCTGGGGGAAGAGAAGAAAAAGATCTACCGACTGATACAGTCGACGCATATTCACGGGTCCCCTGATGGCCCATGGTTCTTTATCGTGGCTAGAAATGAAGTGGAGAAGAACGCATGGCAATTGCTGGGGATTACTGATACGTCGATGCTGAGACCACAAGTGTTCGCGGTCCAGGAAGGCCCTCTGAAGATTGGGATCATCGCGTCGGAGAGGCAGGCGACCAATGCGGTCCTAGGAAAATTGCAGGAAGATCAAAGGATTCCGAGTAGATTTGCGGATTCTTACTGGAATGCGCGGGGTGGAAGCTTCACGGATGGTGGGGCATTTCTGTTTACTGTGAGGGATGGGGAGGAGGGTAAGGTATTGGAGTGTGCTGACAAGTTTGGAAAGTCGATAGAGCTTCCGGAGCAGGACTGGTTGCCGAGCGTGGGTTCATCACTCTCTCTGAATGCTAGTATTGCGATTCAGTTGCAGAAGGGTCCCGGTACGCAGGACCCGTTGGGATTCTATGAGTATGTTCGTCCCGCATTGAGGGATGCTGGCTTCCAGTATGTGAGGGAGATTCTGGAGGAGCTGAAACTGCTGGCT
The DNA here is from genome assembly GCA_005884605.1 of Candidatus Bathyarchaeota archaeon. The sequence continues at coordinate 8,054 of VBBE01000142.1, read as the reverse complement.
GTGAAGGGACAAGAGTCCCGACAATTCGCGATAAAAGCACTTTCACTACTCTACGACAGAATCTACGATACGGGAAGAAAGAAAAAAAGCTCTCTACTGCAACTGTATCATGAAGCGTTGAATGATGTATTCTCTTCTGTTTCATTGTCAAATTATGACTTGTATACTCGACTAGATTGGAAGACTCGATCTCGACTGATTCATCCAGGGATTGAGGGGCAGGTGCTGGTCATTGATGCCCTAGAATTCCCGGCTGAAGGAGAGGAAAGTGCTGCCAGGTTCGTGGTCGATGCATATGGAGAAGGCTGGAGGAATATTCTACTCTACAACCTGCGAGGCCATCGATTCATTGGGAGCGGGCTCGGCGCACGAACGAATGGTTTGAAGATTGATTGTTACGGAGATGTTGGAGATTACGTCGCTTCTGGTATTGATGGTTGTGAGATCACGGTTCATGGTACCGCTCAGGACCAGGCGGCCCAGATTCTGAAATATGGAAAGCTAGTGGTTCACGGTGACGTGGGTCAGGCGTTTATGTATGCAGCGAAGGGCGGTGAAGTATATGTGCTGGGCAACGCAGCGGGACGACCCCTCATCAACGCAGTAGGCAGGCCAAGAGTCGTGATCAATGGAACGTGCCTCGATTATCTTGCGGAATCATTCATGGCCGGGAACCCCTACAACGGCGGCGGGTTCGTTGTTGTGAACGGGCTGAGACCATCGTTTGACGGACGATTCGTCGAACAAGAATACCCGTATCCCGGAAGCAACCTATTCTCCCTAGCCTCAGGCGGGGCGATATTCATCCGAGATCCATATCGAAAGGTTTCGAGCGACCAGCTGAACGGAGGACGACTCGCGGACTTCACCACGAAGGATTGGGAGCTGATTTTACCGTTCCTAGAAGAAAATGAGAAACTGTTCGGAATATCGGTAAAGAAGGATCTCCTGACCGTTCAAGAACGGCCGTTGGACCCACGTCAGGTTTATCGAAAAATCGAACCCATAACACTTCAAGAACTAGCCTAATTGGAAAGCACTAGAAGGTTATGCTAAACCGAGCTACACAATCGGAGCATGACGGCCGCTACGATCTTCTGACCTACGACTTCCGAGCGTTGCCAGCATGGAGAGGGCTCCCTGAGAAGAGCTATCCGAGAACTTTGAGGAGTTGAGCGATTAAGAAACTCAGTCCGGAAAGCGACAGTATATCGATGAGCTTGGGTGCGGGGTGTTTGCTCCTTTCGGAAAACGACCTCATCGAGAGTGTCACTTCGCTGAGAACCAACTGCCAGAATGTCTTGTCGAGATTCTTAATGCGCTCACATGTCGAGACGAAGCTCTCAACCAACGGGTACAGATGTGTGGAACTGAGTGCTCCTTTTCTCTTTGACCAGCAACCTTAGAGATGTCGAGTCAGCGGAGCGACTGGCGCGAGCGCTTACACGCTAACCCTTCACGGATGGAGCATGAACTAGCTCTCAGGCTACAAGTTGACCGGGTGAACTATCTGACTCAAGTCGAGGTCCCCGTAACCACAGCCGACTTCTATTTTCCACTAGATCCTCGACCATTGATCGTGCTCGTGGATGGCCGGGTCCACCTAAAGACGAGGCAGATGATGAAGGACGAAGAACTACGAACGTTATTGCGGAAAAGAGGATACAGGATACTGGAACTGGTTTACGGTAGCTACACGGATAAGAAAGGAGACGAACTGTACCGGGAAATCTTGAACGGCCTCGGATAGTCTGCGCCTCTGCGAGCCTCCCATTTCCGAAATGCTTACATGTACATGGCATGTAGTGTTGCATGGAGATATCATGGAGCGAAAGGTTGCTCAGACCGAGCTGGACGCAGAAGAGTACCGTGCCTTGGTCAAGATAGCTGAGAGGAAAGGTCTCACAATCAAGGACGCGTTGCGAGAGGCCGCCCTTCGCTGGACCAGCGAGGAGTCGGGTATTGATTCGAAGGATCCGATTTTTGACATAGCGCTTGGGCGACGGAAGGCCCAGGATTGGGGAAAGGGGACCGAGAGAACATCTATCGATCATGACAAGGTCCTCTACGGGGAGTCCAGCTGAAGCTCTTCGTTGACACTGGACCCCTTGTGGCATTCTACAACAAAAGGGATGGACAACACGTCTCTGCGCGCGAATCCTTCGCGAGGATTGGGCGCGGCGAGACCCCTTATCGCAAGCTCTATACCTCGGACTATGTACTGGACGAGTCTCTTACTCTCTGCCGGTCGCAAACCGGAAACCATAGTCTCGCCGTCGAGCTAGGAACGGACATTCTTAACTCCAAGACAATGGTCCTCCTGAAAGTTGATGGAGACATCTTGAAGGGATCCTGGGAGCTCTTCAAGCAGAGAGCCGAGATCAAGCTCAGTTTCACGGATTGTTCAACGGCGGTGCTTGCGAGAACCCATGGCGTCTCAGACATTTTCACCTTTGACGACGATTTCAATTCGCTCCGTTTTCACGGAGTCAGATCGATCTAGCCGAAGGTTGGAAGAGAGAATTGTTTGAGTCCGGCTCGTGTCAGACGCCTACACTTTGAATGATATTGACTCAGTCAAACCCTGCCCGGTTGGGCCTCGGCGAACTCTACGAGCGTTCCCAGGTAGTTGCCCAGTAGGGTCTTGTAGTCTGCCTCGGTGAGGTTCTCTTCCAGCTCGAGTGCGATTTGGTGAAGCTGTTTGTATGCTCTTGCGGCTTCTTCAGGTAGTGCGGACATTAGTTTCTGGTTGGCTTTTTTCGCCTTGTCTTCTGTGTCTGGTATGTTGTGTCTGTCCATCTCTGCTATGCATATGCTGTTCTTCGCGATCAGCATTGCGTTTTTCCATTGTTTACGTTTGGTTCTGAGGGCCAAGCCAGGCCTTGATCTTACGAGTGTCTGGAGCGATTCCCTGGTTGGCTCAACCCATGTTATCTTTGATTTTTCAAGCACCTTGTAGGCGAGGTCGTCGGTAAGTACTTCTCCCAGGTCGAACGCTGACCTGACTAGCGTCTTTAGCAGGTAGCCCTTAGTGTGATAGTTCCTCGCTGTCTTGTATTTCGCCTCTAGGTCTTTGACGATCTCCGGGTTTTCCCAGGGACGGTTGGTCGCCCTTCCGTAGATATGCGACATCTCGTGAACCAGTATGTTGTCCAGTCCGCCGAACCATTTTGTGTTGACGTACTTTGGATTAACCAAGATTACGTTTCCGCCTTCGGCGGGATAGTTGTGAGCTGCTGATCGGACAGCTGGGTCCAGTCCCACCCAGAGGGGATCGTCGCGTATCTCGTAACCTGCTTCTTTCATCATTCGCAGCGCGTTTCGTGCAGATCTTTCAGCCCTAGCAGGTAGCTTTTTGCAGTTGTCAAAGATTCCCCAAGTTATCGTGATCGCTCCAATGCCTACCATCAATCCGTAAGTGATCAGGAGGGCTGTGTCCGGGATGTTTTGTTTTACGAGGTCTTCGATAGGCGGAAGGTCGAGGATGACGGGGGTTGTAAGCCCGGCGAGGAATAGGATAGTTCCGGCCCGCACGATTTTTGGTCGGGTCTCGGGATCTTTTCGTCTCTTGTATAGAACGCGCTCCCATTCTCCAATATAGAATATATAGGCCAACCCTCCGAACAATAGTAGGATAGGAACCTGACTGTACCACTCCGAGTCTAAGCCGAGCAGATACAATACGGGGTAGGAGATACTTCCAGCAAGAAAGGCGGTCAAGGCAGCTTTTAGTCTAAGCCATTTTTCGAAGGTGATGGGGTACATTTCCACTCTTTCAGTTACTGATAGTGCTCACCCGTGAAGCATATCTCTTCTTCAGCGACCACGTCGAAAAAAAAATAAGCATTCTTTTCTCGAACCCCAGGTCGTCTCTTTTCCCGCGCCTCGCCCCTCGTGAAACGACGAGAATCCCTCGTTCAGCTGCCCTTATCGAGTCCTCCTTCCTTCATGCCCGGCTCTGGGTCCCCGACCCTAGCCTTTTGGAGCCTACGCCAGTTCCCTGAACAGGTCTATACCACCCTTCGAGTCAAACCGGATACTGAACCCATACGTTGTACCCTCGTACAATGCCACGCACTCTCTGCCACGGTAGTTTCCTGTCATGTTGATCTCATCGATCGTTTTCCATCCCGTTCTCTTCTTGACCTCGTTGATCATATTCTTGAATTCAACTGCTCAGATGTCACAACAGAAGAACATGTGTTGTCCTTCGATTTCTTCCCAGTAGTCGCCCCCCAAGCGCCTGGCAGATCGCGTAGCATTTCTCAATCGACGACAGTTTCGCTCTCGTGTCCGAGCAATAGCCTAGGAGCGGCTCAACTTTCTAGATGTCGAGTCAGCGGAGCGACTGGCGGGAAAGACTGAGCGTTAATCCTTCACGGATGGAACAGGAACTAGCTATCAAGCTACAAGACGATCGAATAAGCTATCTTACACAGGTCGAGATACCAGTAACCACCGCCGACCTCTACTTTCCCCTAGAACCTAGACCACTACTCGTGTTTATCGACGGCCGGGTCCACCTTGGAACAACTCAAATGGCGAAGGACGAAGAGCTACGATCTCTGTTACGGAGGAGAGGATACAGAATCCTGGAGTTATACTACGACGGCTATTCGGACAAGAAAAGAGGCCAATTGTACAACGAAATCCTAGACAGCCTAGGAAGAATTTAGGTGTCGCGAATCATGCGATTGCCTGTTTCATGCGTATCCTAGCTAGTCTTAGTTATCGCGAAGCCTGCCACTGCGAACCCGTTTGATTCCGAATCCGTTATTGGAATCAGTTTTGAAATGGTTCTTGATCAAATCCATGAAACGACTGTTGAAACGAGTTTGAAACCGGTTCTGAAAACGGCGCCGAAAACGATGTTGAGATCGGCTCTGACACGCGCACCTGTGATTTCTAGGGCCCCCCGGGCCTACTCAAGTCGCGCGGCCCAAAGAACCCGGTCCAGGCTTCTATCTCAGGAGCGGCCGGAGGTATGCCCAGGCTAAGTATAGTATCGCCAAGACTCCCGTGGCCATAAGGAAGCGTCGCCCCCATTTGCCTCGGTGCGGCCTAGTCTGAATAGTTAGTTTCTCCTCGACTGCTGATTTCTTCTCTGGCTCTCTTAGCTCTGATTTTCCGCCAGGCTCAACTATCTCGAAAGCAGTTTCCTGAGATGTCTCGATAGCTCCTACGTTTCGCATTATCCATTTTTTTGTGACTGGTGGTCGGGGTACGCGGAAGACTCCGGAGCCTGTTTTTGCTACATATGCTGTCCATGCGAGTTCTTTTCTATCCCGTAAAGCGTCGACTTCGTGTTGGCGCATGGCGTAGTAGACGACTGGGCCAAGCATCCGCTCGACCTTGTTCGCATCAAACGTCCCAGGCGTTCCAGTACTCCTGACCAATAGCAGATCTGCGTCAGCCCGTAGGTCGATATCTCCTCCATAGAACCGGTGGAGGGCGGCGACCATGATCACGAGTCCTTGGCGCATGCCGCGCTTGAAGAGTTCGCCTCTGATATCGTACCATTTATCCAGCCAGTAATCGACCCTCCTCATCTTCTGTAACTGTCCATTGGAATCCTTTACCGAAACAGTCCCCGAGAGCTTCTTCAACGCCTTCGTCATATCATCAGCAAACAACAAAACCGCCCTCGGAGGCTTTCGAAACCGCTTGAACAGTTTATCCATATTTTCAAACAATGCCGGAAGATCTCTAGTCGATCGAAGGGCCTTCACATTCTCTTGGCCATACCGACGCGCCAGCGCCTGCGAAAGCGACTCAGCCAGCGTAGTATTGTGAACGAAAATATCGTTGACGACCAAATTTCCTGTCTTTTCGACTTGAACATCAAGAGTCTGAACGGGGCCAATGTACTCAATGGATTTGATTCGCGGCCAGAAGCAGTCACCCTCCGCGATTTTCAGAGCGTAAGGACGCTTGTATTTCCGTGCGAACTCCTGTGCTTCTTTCATGCTCGCAAACGCCCCGCCCGACCACGGACCAGGCCAATTGCGTCTGGATCTCAGATATGCAACGGGAAGTGGAAAGTCATCCTGACTCCATCTACGAATCTGCCGAGGCTCATGCCGGAGCACGGCGTCTGCCCCAACTAGGACCCTTCTTTCCGGCAATGCAATGTGTTGCTCGAATTTCGGTCGATATTCTAACGGGACCCATACCTCGTACGAGACGGTCTGGCGCTTGCGGTCCCATGCTAGAGCTCGCACGCCCCTTCGAAGCTTACTTAGGACCCCGAATCTGAGAAGGCAGTGTTGAACTTGGTGCGCCAGAACGGAAGAGATGGTCCCATAGCCTATGTTACCGCGCGAGTCGACCCACCCGTCTCCAGCAAACAAAGCACTCAGAAAGATTGCGAGAGACTCGTTGTCTGCACGCAGAACAGATTGGGGGATTCTCTTTCCGCGAGAGTTAACTCTCTGAAGACCAAACTCATCGGCGAATCGCTTATAGTATCCATAGGACTGATGACGCGAATCGTCTGTCCTAAACGGCTGGCCTGGCTTAATCTGCACCACATTGTAGTTGATTTGCTGGTACGGCTCGCTCAACCGCAAGCCGAACGGGGCCAAAGCCCTCCCCATATCAGCAACAATCGTCTGATCCGCGTTCGTGAACCTTGGAGTAATGTTGGTAAGACCACCTTCCGCGATGAGATAGCCGAGAACCTTCGATGCATCATGGTTGAGGTGCTTACCCTCAACCGGAAGAACCCTTGGAACGGCTATGGGGATACCCTCGTGTAGATCAGACAACTGCCTCCAGCCATAAGCCGTCAACAACGGATGGTTTGAGGTCAACTTGATCTGCCGACCGTCCGAGAGTCTGACTCTGAAAACGTCCCGTACACCATTGGAGGCCACGGCGACTACTTTGTCCTTGACCAGCTTGAAGTTCTCATCAACTGAAAACACCTCGAGACCGGGATGCAGATTACCAACACGGACGATAGAACCAGTGGTTGTCGGCACCACATCATCACTCGTCAGGCACTTGCCTGTGTTTGGTTTTCCGAAGATTATGATGTTCAGATGGTGAATGGCATTGTCCTTACCGATCGACTCTGGAAGCGGATCAGGGATCAATCCATCCAGGATAGTGTCTAGGTCAAGCTTGTAGTAGGTAACCTTGGCCAGCGAGTCTTTGCTCGGGATAACTGTCTTGGCCAGACCTGAATTTACTGTGGTAATTTCTGAGGGTGCCCTCACGATACTGCTTGACGCAGGAATAATGTCGGTATCCTCTGATTCCGTCAGTGCCTATTCCCCCTAAGCCATAATGCAGAATCGGGGTAGTGAAAGGCTTTGCCTCGCCCCTCGTAAGGGAAAGCACGACTGATTAGAATAGTTTCAGTCTGCTGACGTGTCTAAGTTCATGACCACGAATTGACAAGGAGATAGTCTTGGGCCTGGAATGGATCAGTTTGGCTCCTGGGTTTGCTAAGGAAGTGGTCGAAGTCTATTACGACTGGGAGGGAAGGGAGGCTGTGCCGATGAAGATCAAGGAATTGATGATGGTGCTCCAGATAGAAGTCGACAAGCTCTACAAGCCAAACGTCCCAGCCCAAGAATCCGAGAAACCAAAGATCAAGATATTCAAAGACGCCAGACTAGGCTGAAGAGTACGCGAGGATCCTATCTGGGTGAGAAGACGGAGGCCCATCCCAGTCTATTTCTACAAGTCATCATAACCGAGCGAGGCAACGAATTCGATAATGTCAATGCAAGAGGGAGAGCAACACCGCAAACATCCGCGACCCCGACTAGAGACGCTGTCCGACCTAATCTACGGACTCTCTCTATCTATCGGCGCAATCAGCCTAGTAATAACCAACAACCAGGCTTCCACTGCCAATGATATCAACAGGAATGTTTTCGAGTTTCTCTTCGTCTTCTTGATCCTGATCACCAGCTGGATCATCTACACCAGTGACATGTCCGTCCTCCCGGTCGAGACACGTCTCGTAACATTCCTGAACGTGATATTGCTGATCCTCGTCGCGATCTTCCCCTATCTCTTCGATCAGGCAATGTCCCTCTACA
>VBBE01000002.1 GCA_005884605.1 Candidatus Bathyarchaeota archaeon | reverse complement strand
AGTTCCACGTCAAATGTCTACTGCTGAATACAGGCGTCGACAGCATAGAAGGAACTCACAAACGAATTATCTCGATGCTAGAGACCGCTTAGATCCGATTCGTGCTCAAAAACATTAAGACACCCACGGGGAAATCGTAGCATATGCCTGCGAGACGTTCCTGTACGACGGCAAAGAAACGAAAAGCGTACTATTACTATGCTGGAAAGGAAACCAAAGCAAAGAAAGTTGCAAAGAAGAAGGCAAAGAAGCTCACGAAAAAGCTAACGCGGAAACCAAGAAAGCAATGACCCGCTCAGCTCAATGCGAAACCGGGAAGAAAGCGGGAGTCAGTCGCTGGATGGAGGGAACTGACCCCGAACCTATCCAACGGTGCGGCAACGCGACTTACTAACCCGTTGAGGGAGTGGGGCAGTCTGATCAGTCTCATGCCTCCGCCCGATACCCACTCGTCCATCAAGTAGCCTCTACGAACAAGAGAGCGGATCAACGTGAGCCGCTGTTTTTGTGTCCAGAAAAACGTGTCTTCATCCAGAACATGAATGTGGAACCCTCTCCCGGAATAGACAAGCCGGAGTTCTCCGAAAGAACCAGACAGCTCGTCCATCAACTCGAGTGCCTGCTCTTGGGCCAATTGGAGTTCTAATCTACAAAAGGACAATCCTTGCCGTTTGCTCAGCTTCTCCTCAAGGTTGCCGTGTATTGGACAGTCGAAATTCTCGGGATCAATATCAAAAGCTAATTGTTGACCAAACGATTTGCCGAGTTCTTCGATTTTGCCTGGGCCACGTCTGGCTTCTTCCCAATTTCCGTATACGTTCCTGTCATAATATACTGATTCGGGCCGGAACTCTACACAATATCGTCGGAGATCCCGTAACCCGTTGTATTCATCAATGAGAATTGTTCGGGATCTATCCCTTCGATATTCAGCCGGGAAGATTTTCGTGTGTCGTCCAATAACAACCGCGAAGACTACTGGTCTTGACCAGCCTCGAAACCATTTTTGCACGAGATCTGTCTTGAACTCTCGCTGGTAGAATTCGTACCTCTCTTGGACCGTTGCGGGGCGCATTTGGTCCGGGAATCGGTATCGCGACCTCATCATTTAGGCTGCTTCGACCGCAGTATTTCCGGCAACCTTCTTCAACTGAGCCCGATACATTTCCACTATTTCATCGGTTGTGGTACAGTCTTCAGCTGACTTGTCCTCACGATATTTTCCAGTAAACCGTGGAAACCTCACGGCTAAACCTGCCCCTGGCCTGATACTGTTCATTCCACAGGTGTGTATGGGGCTCAGCGTGATTTCCGCGCCAACTATTTCAAGGATGAGTGCTGGAACGAGCCACACGTCTGCCTCGATCTTGGAATCTACCCTCGAGTGCCGGTGATCTACCCTATGTCTCTCAAGAAGTCTGGGCAATTTGTCCAAGTCTTCATCCGTAAATCCAGAACCGCATTTGCACACCGTTCTGAATACGTCGTTGCTCTTGTCATAAGCGGCAAGAAGCAGGGCGCCGTAGGTTCCACCTCGCCGTCCCCTGCCCGCGAAGGCTCCCACTATGGCTAGGTCAACGCTGTCTTGCATTTCCGATTTGTAGTCGCGCTTATACTTGATCCAAGTCCATCCCCTTGCTCCAGCCGTGTAAGTAGAGTCAGGGCCAATTGATTTGATCATCAAGCCTTCACAACCATCCGCCACCGCCTCTTGCATGAATTCATCAAGCTGCACTGGGTCATTGCAAATTTTCTGTTGAGAAAGGTCAAGTCTTTCACTCTTTGGGATCAGCTTTCGAAGCCGTTCGCGTCTTTTGAGATAAGGCTGGTCAGTATAATCAATTGTGTCAGCGTACAGGATGTCAAAAGTAAAGAAAGCAACCGGTATGTCCCGGATCGTTTTTTCAAGGTCGTATTTTCTGCCTCTACGTTGCGAGATTAGCTGGAATGGCAGAAGTTCACCTGTCGCCGAGTCAACTGGAACCGCTTCTCCTTCAAGGATTAGTTCAGTTTCTTCTAGGTTGTTCTTCAGTAATTGTTGCACATCTGGAAATTGGCCAGTGATGTTCTCAAGGCGTCTGGAGAAGAGCGTGGTCCCCTTAGGGGAGAGATGTGCTTGAATCCTTAGGCCGTCGTACTTGTACTCAGCTGCACACTCGCCGTTCATCTTTGCAAGGATTGCCTTCGCCTCAGAGAGCCGTTCCGCAAGCATCGGCCGGATAGGCCTCCCAACGGTAACCTTGAGGAATTCAATTACCTTCATTCCCTCGGTAGCGAGAGTTCTAGCAACGTAACCGAGGTCAGATGAGCGATTGTAAGCGCGCTCTAGAATGGGCTTTGACTCTTTCCCGCCTCCGAGGGAAATCGCGAGAGCGTCAAGAATGGTCATGTCGGCGACTCCAAGCCGGAGACGACCGAGAGCCATTCGAGTGATGTATTTCGCTTCGATTGGGGAAGCTTTCCCCAAGAGGCTTGTCAAATGTCTGAGCTTAGAGTTAGTGGAGCCTTGGCCTGCTTCATGCGCTACGGTGTCGAAGGCATCGTAGACTTGCTCCACCGTGAGGGCCTCACTCTCAAAGGACACCTGAGTCTTTTCTTTTAGGAGTTGCTCAGCAACTGTTCCTAGATCGCCCAACTTCTTGTAGAGAATTGTAACCTTCACTTCGGCTTGCCCGGTTACTGTCGCGAGAGCCCGAAACAGGAGCTTCTCTGCTACTCCTAGCTCAATGCCGAGAAAATCTGGATATAGCTTTCCCTGAGTTAGGTACACCACCCTATCGATAATTGACTGGGGAGTATCATCTATGAGTTCGACAAGAAGACGGGTGATCTCCAATCGTTTCGTGGTCGCTTCAATCTTTGCGTATGTCTCGACTATTCGCGAATAGAGCAAGATGCAGAAGCAGCCTGGGGTGATGAGGGGCTAGATGCCCTAATTTGTTACTTGTGTTCCGGTAGAGCCTCTGATTGCCTTTCCGAGGTCTCCGAGGTTAGCTATTACCGATCTTTTTCCACCGTTCCTAAGGAACCGGATCGCAGCTTCCACTTTGGGCCCCATGCTTCCCGTAGCGAAAAATCCCTTCTCAGCGTACTTCTCAAGCTCATCTCGGCTAATCTTTGACAATAATTGCTGGTCCCGTTTCCCGTAATTAATGTAGACACCTTCAACGTCTGTGAGAATGACCAAGTCTTCTGCGTGAATCGAAGTAGCCAATCTTTCAGCGGCTAGGTCCTTGTCTATCACGGCCTCTACCCCCTGCAAACGGCCGCCTTGTCTTATGACCGGAATGCCTCCTCCTCCACATGCAATTACCACGGACTCGTCATCGACTAGAACCCGGATTGCTTCATCCTCTATGACAGCCTTAGGATCAGGCGATGGAACGAGTCTCCTGTATCCTCTGCCCGAATCCTCTTCAATAACGAGGTCGCCTCTAGATCTCAGCAAAGCATCTCTCTGCTCTTTTGTGTAGAATGGCCCGATGGGCTTCGACGGGTTCCTGAATGCAGGATCGTTCGGCTCCACTAAGACCTGCGTGACAACTGTTACAACTGACTTGTTTGTTCGACGTTTGAATAATTCATCTTGGAGAGATTGTTGAATGATATAGCCCAGGAATCCCTGGGTTTCTGCTCCACAAGCGTGGAGGGGCAAGGGGGGTACCTTCTTTCGACCCATCTCGTGCCTTATGACGGTTGCACCTATCTGGGGGCCATTTCCGTGGACAATGACAATTCTAAACCCTTGATCCACAAGCGTCACTATTTGGGTCGCAGTCGATCTTACGTTCTCATATTGTTCTTCAAAAGTTCCCTCTTGATTGCGTTGAAGAATGGCGTTCCCGCCAAGGGCGAGAACCGTTATGGGAGTCCGGGACGACAAGCTCGTTTTGTCTCTTCGAAGGAGCAGACAAGAAGGCGAGGTCCCTTTTGTCTCTAACGTCCCCGCTCCGAAGCAAAGCTCGATGTTCAATAATGCCTCTAAGTTAGAAACAAGCTCTATTCCCGTTCGACAGATTTGGCGTACTTAAAGGCGAGCTGTAATTGCCTTCTGGGCGTGCTAGGACGTTGGAATTTGTCGAGCATGTCATATCCTTGAGATGATTCAATTGATAGGTGGTGACCACTGATATGGACGCCCCCCCGCTCAACGACGGTCGAAGCGTAAAGCGCTATTATGTCGCAGGTGAATTCTACGACTGGGTAACCGATCCCAGGGCCTTGGAACGGATATTCCATTGGGGAAGATCCACCGTTGCTAAAAGATTGATTCGAAGGCTAGGCAGATCACAGTTCGCGTTGGATATCGGCTGCGGGACGGGTCTGATTACGAGGTACATTCGGTCTTCGCGAATCGTTGGCGTTGATATCAATCGATGGAACCTTGACAGGGCGAAGAGACGGATTCCGGATGCCGACTTTGTACAATGCGACGTCGAGCATTTGCCGCTCCGAAACGATCTTGCAGATTTTGCAGTCTGCACTGAAGTGGTGGAGCATCTCTATCTTCCTGCTCGGGCTCTCAGGGAAATCGCGAGGGTAATGAGACCTAACGGTACATTCATCGGTTCGGTTCCAAGCAGCAATCCTTTGTGGAGGTTCCGAAACATTCTAAGTGTGACCCATCCCCAATCCGAACCGTTTCACAACAATTTCTCAAAGCCCCAGCTGAAAGCATTGTTGTCGAGGTTCTTCGCTGATACAAATTTGTTCTATGAGAATCTACTGATGAATCTCTTCTTTATGGCCCGTGGACCTGATTCCAACCGAAACGCAGCCAGAAGGCCAAAGCTGGCTGGTTGTTAAATAGCAGTGTTTTCTTCCAAGCGTCATAATACCAATGTATCCTTACCCCGGATGGCGGCGAGTGATCTTCGTTGCGGTGCTCGTCGTCGTGCTGGTCTTTGCCTTAGCCCCTTCCATCACTCAGGGCACCATCAAGGTCCACATCTATGGATTAACTACCCGCGGGATCATTGACCATCTGTACGTCAAATTCGCGAACTTACAATTCCACACTTATGGTTTCGGATCCAGTGCAGGATGGGTCAACTTTACCGAGACTACGCCGATCATTGATCTCATCCCGATGACCTCTCAGTTTTTGCCACAGATCGTGGCCTCTGCTCAGATAACGTCAGGTAGATATGATGCAATACGATTATTCATGACAAATTCTACCGCACTGGTAGGCTCCTCTCACTTGTCTCTATCAAATACCCCGACGTTGAGTGCAAACTTCACCTTACCCGTTCCTCCGAACGGCTTTGGAGACGTTCTGTTGCTGGTAAGCTTCGATGAGTCCCTTGTCCTAGCGAATCCGGCTGCCCTATCGGTCCAAGTTGTCCAGACATCGGTCGTCTGACATTGCTACCGAAACTATCAAATTCGACCCTCGAATAGGCGATTTGCATGTGCGTGATCGGCAAGAACCAGCTGGTTAGCCTGATTAAGGCTCACAAGAGCATTCATCCATTTGATTACGGGCTTCTTGACGGAGATGGCTACGTTCTCACGGTGAAGGAGGAGAGGACTCTCCATTATCTAGAACACCAGAACCTTGTCTCCAACGAGATTGTGTTTACCCCACCGGAATTTGTTGCGCATCTCACTGCCAAGAGTAAGTATGGCAGAATGGGGCTTTCGTTTCTGAACGCCGCAAAGGTTCACAGCGGGTTCATAGGTCGTCTCGCTCTCGAGCTTGTTAACCTCAGCAACGAGCGACAACCGATAACGATCAAGAGGGGTGATCCTCTAATGCACATTGAATTCATGAAGCGTGAGGGAGAAGCTTCACCCTACAATGGAGGCTACATGTTTCAATTCATGAGTGAAGACGAGATCGGGGAATACATGTCGATCCTCGCAAGAGACTTCAAGACTTTGTTTCCGAAAGAGTACCTAACAAAGGCGGCTCAAGCGCGCGTCGCTGTAGTCACTCAAATCTAATTGAACGACTGTCGATAAACTGGAGCTATTATCCATGGCCACTCTGGTTCGGATGGAACCTGATCTCAGTTCTGAGAGGAAATTTCACCTAGGACCCGCTTTAGCTTGGGATCTTTGATTGCTGCCATAGAGGACTCGTAGAACTCCTTCAGCTTCGTCGCTTCGATGCCTGCCCTGGCATATTGGTTCGCCTGAAGTGCCATCTCCAGCTTATCGAGTTCGTGAACTAGCTGAGCTTCCTTACTCTTTTCGTTCTCAAGCTCCGACCACAGATCCCGGTAAGCTCGCTGATTTTCCTCTGGAAAGTATGAAAGCAGTTGTTCTCTGGCGGAAATTTTCTGAGTTCTAACGGCACTTTCCCCCCTCGACTCCTTATCTTGAGGAGTGAGATCTCCCGTAATCGCTTCTTCCAAGTCATGCAATAGTGCAAGCTTTAGCAGTCTTTCTACGTTATAGCCTCGTTTTTCGCCTTCGAATAAACAGAGAAGCGATAGTGCAAACGAGTGATCGGCGACCGACTCATTTCGCTGGAGACGAAGCTTCTTGAGCCAGCCTCTGCGCGGCTCGGCCTTTAATCGTGCGGCAAGTTCCCAAAACTGGACAAGCTTGTCCAAACCTCCTTCCGCTCCAGCAGTGAATCTCGCCACAATGGCTAAAAACCCTTCATAATGCAAATACGTCAACTATTCGACTCGTCAAGGCGTAGCAAATTGGTTAAGAAAATCCTAACTCGATTCGCCGTGGCAAAGAAGCCAGCTCGATCGGAGGGTACGCAATATAGGTCTCCTCGAATTTATCTGCCCACAAAGTTGACCGATGATTCTAGCTTTCCCTTCAAAGAAGGGGATCTACTCACCATCCGAGTTGATGGGCGCAAGCTGATCGTTCAGAGGGCCCAGAAAAGTATTCGGCAATCGTTCGACGGCGGAGATGCCAGGCAGAAACCATAATATCCGCGCGACGCAATCCTCCTCCCACGCTGCAAGCCGAATGTTAAGAGTGACAGTACAAATCACAAATCTCACCGGCGAGCGTTTCTGGGGCCAGGAGTTACAATTACCACCTCAAGTCCAGATTGCCGTTAACATCAATATCGTCGGATTGGACCTGAAGAACGAATCCACGGCCGATGCTCCCTTTGTTTTCACAGTGAATTACAATCCCTCGATCGCTCAACTCAGCGTCAAAGGTCGGGCCCAGGTGTTCGGCGAAAAAGAAGAGATCTCGAGGATGATAGATGAGCACAAACAGAACAGGCCACCCCCTGTCGCCATAATCCAGGCGGTATCGAGCATTGCGATGGCTGAGGCGATTCTATTGTCAAAGAGTCTAGGAATTCCGCCACCACTTCCCCCTATGGGCCTACCCCCTGAACAACAGATGCAGGGCCAGCAACAGCAAGGACAGAGAAAATCGGAGCCACGCTACACAACCTAATCTGATCCGGAGCTATTTCTGAGCCATCCAAAATATTGGAACAATATTATTCCTCCAAAAAATTGGACTCCGACACTAGGTCATAGAAGCGGAATACGTTCTTCAGCCAGTACCGTTTGCACTATGGCACGCCTTCTATCCAACGGAGTCGCTGGCACATATCTCGCGATGA
>VBBE01000001.1 GCA_005884605.1 Candidatus Bathyarchaeota archaeon | reverse complement strand
CGTTCACCGGAAACCTTTACGGAGTAACCGTGTTCGGCGGGTTCGGTAATCTTATCCAGGGAAATAATGCGACCGGCAACTTTGCCGGGGACATTTCCATCGGAATCTCGTCTGGAAACAGGGTAGTGGACAATACGATACGGGGATCGCAGTGGGGCCTAACGCTCCGGGATGGGGCAGTAGGAACGATCGTTGCCCGGAACGTGATCGCGAACCATACCTCTCGCGGAATTTTCCTCTGGAACTCCCCGTCCGCCGGGAACCTGTTCTTTGATAACAGGATAGAATTCAACCAGTACGATGCGAATACAGAAGGAGTCATAATTCAGAACTCTACGCTCAACCGTTTCTACCACAACAACATCGAAAACAATGCGATACAGGTCTTCGGAACATCTCCAACAGACATCGGCTCAAACAGCTGGGACAACGCCACAGGATCAGCGTTGAAAGCAGACCCCAAGATCATGTTCGTTGACTCTAACAGCAACGGCGCCTGGGACAATAACGAGACAGTGGTCTATGACAAGGACAATGATGGGATCTACAATTCGAGCGACATTGTCATAGCATCAGCAAACCGGTTAGCACCTCCCAGTGGGACTTTGCTTAGAAGCGATCCGCGAATCGAGTTCGTCGATCCGAACAACGACAATAAGTGGGAAAGGGGAGAACCCGTCGTCTTTGACAGCGACAACAACAACGTCTTCGACGCAAGCGAGACCGCGATCTCCGCAGTTGGAGGAAACTACTGGAGCAGCTATGCTGGACTGGATAATGGAAGCCACGGGTTCACTGGCGACGGGATCGGGGACACGATGATCCCGACGCCATGTTCTACAGCCGGAAGACCCTGCTCTGTTGCGGGCGCAGCGGGAGTCGACTGGTACCCGCTAATGGTTCGCTGGACACTACACGGGCTGAACGTGACCCTATCAGCGAAACCCTTAGGCGGATACCCCCCACTACAAGTTTCGTTATCCGGATCTGCCATAGGCGGTCTGTTGCCGTACTCGTACAGCTGGAGTTTCGGCGATGGATCCATATCATCACAGCAGAATGCAACTCACACTTACTCGATCAAGGGAGTGTACATTGCGACTCTGAGGGTCATTGATGCTTCGACCGTTTCAGGCTCTAACGAAATATCCATCACCGTTCTGGCCCCAGTAGGCAGCCTCAACCTACGAGTCCTAGACACGAACCTGCATCCTATCCCACAGGCGAATGTAACATTGACGAGAACTCCCCTCGGACAGCAGAAACTGTCCTCTCTTACAAACAGTTTGGGGACAGCGGGATTAACAGGGCTTAGAGCAGGGGATTACACGGTTCAAGCATCGAGCCCTGGATACGAGACTGCGATGAAGAATGTTGCCGTCGTCGTGGGTCAGACAACGAATGACCAGTTGGTTCTAGCGAAGGTTCCTCCGGCGAACAGCTTTCCATGGGCTCTCGCAGGCGCAGCAATTGCGACAGCGATAGGTGCTCTGCTCTTGTCAGTCGTCGTCTTCAAGAGGAGGAGAAAACTCGACAAAGCGAGCTCACATTCAACGCACTGAACCGCCGCCGTGGGCCCAAGGTCTCTCCTTAGCGTTCAGGGGAAAAGCTCTTATCCTGATAAGAGCTGGAGATACTACCCTTGAAAACTGCTAGCCTCCTAATCGTAATGCTGATCGCAGGAACACTAACGGCCAATTTCGGCTTGCAAAAAGTAAAAGCGACTATCAGCCCTGCTGCTAGTGACCCTCTGGCGTTCACTATTGTCGGTGACGTAGAAGGGTGGAACGCGACCGTTGCGGGTTGCACAAGCGGAACGCCCAACTGCAACCCGACCATCACACAGTTCAGAGGCGTCACGTTCTCTGTTCTGGCCAAGTGGGGAGACTGCTGCACACACGACTTTGCAATCTACACGAAAGGAACCCTACCTGCAGGAGTCGACATGACGAGCCCCTGCTTTACCACGAACACGAACGGTTGTTTGGTTAGAACGCCCTCGATCACCCCGACCTCGTCTTGGGGGATCAACTTCAACGCGACAGTTCCAAAAGATGATTTCACCGGAGTCGGAGGATACGAGTACTACTGCGAATTCCACCCTCTGTCGATGCATGGAAAATTCACAGTCTACAAGAACCCTGACCCTGTCAAGGCTGGAACCGTGAATATTGTGGACGTCGCGACCGTCGCCTTCTCGTTCGGAGCAACACCCACCAGCCCGAACTGGAACGCGGCAGCAGACTTGAACAACGATGGCAAGGTCGACATACTAGACGTGGCCTTCGACGCATTCTATTTCGGACAACCAATATAGAAGAACTATCCGGAAAAATCCAAAATGGGATCCCTAGTAGATCGGACCTATGTCGTAGCAAGTATGTTTGTTACCGAGACAGATGGCTCTTTCAGGGTATACGCCAGAAGTATGACGTTTCCAGCGCAAGCGCTTAGGAACCAAATAGTGCGAGAGTCTTGGCCGATCTATGGCCATCCTGGTTCACTGTGGATGTCAGCCCTACCATAGTTTTCACCCATCCATCCGTCCAGTTGTGGCTACGCAGCCCCTACAGTTCAGGTCCTGAAAAGCGGTACGACCTGCAACTACCTATTGAGTCAACGACCGCGATTCCAGCTCACAGGACCCTATTCCCAAAAATAGCAGAAAAGATCCTTGCGAACAACCGCCCACAACACTCAGTGATGCCTTCTTCTGGCCACTAGCTTAACAGTTATATGAAAAACCTGATCTCGCAAGACGTCTAAAAAAATTCCAATCATGATCGGCCGAAAAAAAAATTCTAGGCCCCAGTCTGGCCTAGTTCGGCCCTAATTTTCTAGGCCCGGCCCCTTCCACGGTTTTCTTGGCTGTTTCATTGGTAGGTTTGTTGGCACATTTGTGGGAAGATTTGGCGGGTTTGGCGCTTCATTTGAAATCTCAAACCCAACGGGTAACAATGTTCAGTGTTGGCTGGGTCTCGTGACTCAAATCGCAAGGGGACGGTTGACTCGGCAAACTGCCAAGGCGGCAGCCATTGTGCCCGCGGCTTACGCTGTGGCCTTGATCCCAGCGATCGATCGAGTCCGCAAGTTGCCTTGGCAGCATGGACACCATTCAGGCCCATTGTAGGGCCTCGTTCCGAGCTGGTACGCTTGCCTATAGTGACATTTCATACAAAAAACGATGTGGACCTCTTTCTTGCCGGTTCGGTTTGCGGCGAGAGCGAGAATTGTATCGCCTGTAAAGCTTGCAAAGGCCGTTTTGTTGAGGGCCAATTCTGTCCTTTCGTTTTGCAGCCGAGCCCTTTCTTCTCTCTGTTCTTCGCGTACTCTCTCAAGTTTTCCTAAACGATCCAGTTGAAGATCAAAGACAAGATCATTCTGCCTCTTCGTCTGCTCTTCCATGAGTTCCCTGGTTACAAGCCTCTTGCCCAGAACCGTCTCCATCAACAGAAGAAGTCGTTCTCTCAGTGCTCCGTAGTCTACGAGAAGATTCTGCCGGTCCTTTCTCGTTTGTACAATCGTTTCCAAGGTCCTAGCCATTTGGAGCAGCTGCACGTCCTTCACCCTAGACGTTTCATCAAAGAGCGCAACCAAGGTATCGCCAAGATCGACTCGGAGGTTGTTCTGACCGATCTTTTCAACTGTCTGGGCCAGATTCTGTCGGTACTCGGTAGCGAGCAATCGAAGTTTGGCAAGTTGAGACTTCTCTTCTTCGAATGTGGTTCTCGTTTCACTCAGTGCTTTCTTTGTCGCACTGAGTTCTTTCTGGACATCTGTAAGTTGCCCCTCGACCTGCTTGACTTCTTGAGATAGATCTTTGACTTCCTGAAGATAAGAAATGATCCGATCTGCTTTCCAGCCATATTTGGCGAGTTCGTCAATTATTCCTTCAATCACTCCGGCTCTCTCGATATGGATCCCTTTCGAAGCCAGTCTCGTCTGCATGGCGAGATAACGATCTATGTTCTTCTCCGTGACACGATTGTTTGAAAGCTGGGCTTCCTTCTTCTGCCGCAGTTGTGCGATCTCAGACTCAAAGCTCTCGTTCTCGCGCGCGAGTCGAGTTTCGTTTTCCGCGAGACTACGTTCGAACTTCTCGCGAGTCTCCTTTGCGCGAGAATCGAGACCCATGATGTTAGCTTGAAGCTCCTTCTCCTTTGCCTCCAATTTTGCGATCGTTGAGATGAGCTCCGGGACCCTTGCTTCCAGCTCGGGGAATCTCAACCCGCTTTCGGACTCCAGCTTCATGAGTCGGAGAGCGGCTCTCGCGAATTTTTCGACCGGAAAATCAGATGGCGTTACTCTCTTGAAGAGCTGGAGATACTCCCGCAATTCCGAAGGCTCGACACCTATCTCCACGAGACCTTCGAATATGATGACGCCTGTGATGGCTTCTTGAACGCTGCGATTCTTACTCCTCATCAGCCGAGACAACCTGCGCATATCATCGAGCTCTGAAAGAAAACTATCATACTCGGGGTATTCGCCCCTCTTTAGTTCCGCAATGATATTTCGCACCGAGCTTGAGGCGATATCGATCTTCCTCTCAATGACCTCTGGTGAATCGCCATGTATCCAGAGCATGATAGCCTTCTGTCGAAATTCTTGTGATATCTTGGTGGGCATCTATTCTCCCACCGAGGTAAAGCGTTCTATGCTCGATCCGGATCCAGGAAAAGCAGGTTCAGAATGTCGACATGTTCCAGCGTGCTCGGGACGTAGCATTTGCCCTCAGGGGGCACCTATGCCTTGTGTAGAGGGTATAAAGCAAAGCTTAGTCGTCTGAAAAAGGACCCATATTCGCCCTTCGCTTCAGAGGTGAACGACACAGTGGCCATTGACACGAACTTTCCGAAGGTGGAATGCACTCCACAAGCTCCATTCCTTCATACAGTAACATTGCTCTTTCAAAGACTCTTGGCGGGTAAGCGGGACGCTTATCCTGGTCGGAATACTTGCCTGGATCACTGTCCTGGCTTGTCGCAGTAGTGTTCTGGGTAAGTTTCGGCTAATGTCAGACCGCACTAGGACAATTCGTGCTCGGTGTGTTCTGCTTGTTGTTTTTCGACAGAGCTTGCTTTAACGTCCGGTAGATCTAGTCTGGAGTCGCCTGGTTCACATCTAGTATTGAGCGTGGCTTGTGTTGTGGGGGATCAGGCTAGATTGTTAGGGGTCATGGTTGTTTTCGACAACCGTCACTTGGAGGAACACCCGGACAACATCGGTGGATGCTTGGCCAGTGATCTTTACGCGTGCTAGAAAGTTTCCAGTGTCATCATAGCTGTGTGTTGTTGAGCAGGTTCCTGAGCTAACGGATACATTAACTGCTGGGGATCCGTCGCCGAAGGTGAACTTGCAGGTAAAGGGGGCTGACCCACCTGTAAAGGTTGCTGTGAACGTAACGGTAGCATCCTTGATGACCGGTATCGGATTGACTGTGTAGTTCTTCACGACTAGGGGCGGATTGGAGAAGGTGAACGTGGTAGAGTGGGACCCGTTGACAAAGCGAGCACCGGGCACGCCAAGAAGCACAGTGTCGCCTTGCGTTATGGTGACATTTTTGACAAGGCTGAAGTGGCCTGGGGGCGGGCTCATGAACACGATGGTGTTCTCGCCCTGGACAACGAAGCTGGTTATGTCGAAGGGTCCGAAGCTGGCGAACTGGTTCCTGAACGCTGGATTGTCTCCATCGCGAACAGTGCAAGGTGGGAGGTTAGCGACGAACTTGTCGTTAACGAGGATGGTCAGCTGGCCAACACCGTTGTCGCAGTCGTCAATGTCAAAGCCCTGGAAGGTCAAGACCACCGCTTGACCGGATACGATGCTAGTCGCCGTTACCGAGTGGGAGGCAGTTGCGGAGACGCCGTTGCTGTCGGTTACTGTCAGCATGACGGTGAAAGTTCCTGGCGACGCGTAGGTGTGGGTGGCCGGGTTTCCTGTCGCTGTCGGGGTTGAGTCGCCGAAGCTCCAAACGTAGCTGTAGGGTGTTGTCCCGCCGGTGACTGTGGCGGTGAAGGTTACGAGGGTTCCGTTGGTCGGACTGGAGGGTGTGAAGGTGAAGTCGGCTGACAAGGCTATTGCTGCGATGGTGACGCTGGCCGATTTTGTCGCCACGGTTGCAGGTGAAGCGGAATCGGTTCCGGTGACGCTGATGCTGAAAGTCCCTTTCACATTATATGTTGTACTGAAACTGGTTCCTGTGCCTGAGGACGGGTTCCCTCCAGTCGCTGTCCAGGAAAATGTTACGG